>JBGQKF010000236.1:0-7062 GCA_041499435.1 Gammaproteobacteria bacterium | reverse complement strand
GCGTTCGGCGGCTTCCGCATAGCGCTGTGCACCCGCGACCCATTCCTCGGTGTTGTCCGAGCCGGCGCCGGTGTCGGCGATGATCAATGCGGAGACTCGTCCGGGATGCGCGAGCGCGAGGTTCAACGCGATGTTGCCGCCCATCGACAGGCCCCCCACGACCGCGCCCTCGATGGCAAGATGCTCGAGCAGAGCGGCGAGATCGGCCACGGAGGTGTCTTGCGAGTATGCAGATGCGCTTTGTGGAGCTTCCGATGAACCGAATCCGCGCACGTCATAAGTGATGACCCGGCGCGCATCGCGGAAGTGCTGTACTTGCGGATCCCAGCTGCGCAGCCCGCAGCTGAATCCATGGACCCAGATGAGCGGCGGGCCGCTGCCCGCTTCCTCAAAGTAGAGTTTGATGCCGTTGACCTGGGCGATGGGCATGGGCGGCGACCCCTGTAGTGAGTGAGGCTGTGCCGACATGGCGCGGCGACACTTTACCGCAAAGCGATCGGTCGGAGGGTGGACACGGCGGTGGCAGAACGAAAGTGATAGCCTATATCACGGACGTGACATTGCGCATCCGAGCCGCACCTGGGATGATGCGTTCTGGAGCTTGCCCCTGCCCGGGTACCAAGGGCCGCCACGCTGACCGCGGGTCTTGCGACCTGGCGGTGTAGCGTCAAACAGGAAGAGGGCGTATGCGCACACTGATTGTTTCGCTGGCCGCAGCCGGCTTCGCTATTTCGTTGTCGTCGGGATACGCGGCAGGCGAGTCGCCTGCATCGCCGTCCAAACTCGAGCAACCAGGCCGAACCGCCGATGACGAGCCCAAGCTCAAGTCCGCCGGCGCCTCGAGCAAAGCTGGGCGCGCGATCGACGAAGACGCGCCTCTCAAGTCCGCCGGTGCGGCCAGAAAGCACGACCGCGCCGCCGATCACGACAATCAGCCCCTCAAGTCCGCGGGCGCTTCGAGCAAAGCTGGACGCGCGATCGACGAGGATGCGCCGCTCAAGTCCGCCGGCGCCTCGAGGAAAGCCGGCCGCGCGATCGACGAAGACGCGCCGCTCAAGTCCGCGGGCACCTCGAGCAAAGCTGGAAAGACAATCGACGAAAACGTGCCCCTCAAGTCCGCCCGCGCTGCCAGCCGGCCCGGCCCGGCTAACCCGCGGGACAAGGCCGCGGGTTTCCGGCAATAGTCACGCGCCCTGCGCGCACCAGCGAAGCGAGTAGCTGGCGCTGTTTACGCCGCAGGGGCGCTGCCAGCTGGCTATACGGCGGGGAAAATACCCGCTAGCGCTTGGTTGCCTCTGATCTGCTCCAGTTTTTCGCGTGCGTATCGGTAGCCCGTTTCCACGATCCGGTCGATCGACTCGAACTCGAGCACACCGAATTCGTCGATAGGTGGCCGCAGGCACAGGTCCGCATCGCGCTTCGCCTCATCCGTCTTCTGGTGGCTGCCCACCTCGGAGGCCCGCATGAGCACGGCGGCGATGTTCGGCGCCACGAAGCGATGGCCGAAGGGTCTGATGTGGTTCCACAGAAATCCCCACGGTGAAGGGAATTCCGCGATCTGGAAGTCGAAGGTCGCCTCCGACCCGACGTCGACCACGATCACCTTCTGGCAGGAGCGCTTGCGCATGATGTCACCGGGGAGGTTGTTCACGATCGCCCCGTCGACGAACACGTTGCCGTCGCGCAGAACCGGGACGAAGACACCCGGCAGGGAGGCGCTCGCACGCACCGCCTTCCATAGCGGTCCCCGCTCGAGAATCACCGTCTGGCTGGTGGTGAGATTGCACGAGACGCAGAAGAAGTTCAGCCACATGTCCCCGATGTCGGTCTCGCCATACACCTCTCTCGCCCACCGATCGAGCACGCGCGAGCGGATGAGCGAGATGAAGGGCACGGTGTACTCTTTGTGCGGCTTGTGCCGCAGCCAGCCCGCGCGCGAGATCTCGAGGATCTGCTTCCAGTCGAATCCCATTCCCAGCGCGCCGGCGATGACCGCGCCCATGCTGGTCCCGCCGATCATATCGATCGGCACGCCAGCCTCGACCAGGGCGCGGATGACGCCGATGTGAGCGAGCCCGCGAGCCCCGCCACCGCCGAACACGATGCCGATCGCCTGTCCGCTGAGGCAGCGGGCCACCCGCACAAAGTCCTCCCGTCGGTCCTCACGAATGTGGAAATGCCGCTTCAGGTTGCGGCCAGAGAGCCAGCGTTCGGTTCCGGAAGGCAGCCGACTGCCTGGGGGATGCAGCAGGACGAGCGTCTGGCTCGCCTTCGAGATCGCCTCATCACCGCGAAGGAGCGCCGTTTCGGCCGCACTCGGCCCGGGATCCGAACCCGCCTGCGCCACGAGCAGAATTTCGTCTGCCTGGCGTAAGCAGCGCAGCGTCCAGCCCGACGCGGCGGTGTCGGCCTCGCAGACCAGAAATCGATAGTGCGACTCCTGCTCGTCCAGCCAGGCGGTCAGACGCATTCCGCCCATGTGATCCCGGCCGGCGTTGGCGATCCCGGGCTGGTTGAGCAGCGTATCGACCCGTTTGCTGGATAGATGGAGCGTTGGACCGATGCTTCCCAGAGCCTCGACCATCCGCGCGGTGAAATCGGATGTAGACCCTGCTGCGCCGATTCCCAGCACCGCGATACATATCCCTCCAGCAGGGGCAGCGCTCGCGCGCTCCTTTGCCCGCAGGCGCCGCACGACGATCTCGGCGAGCACATGCATGACCTTGGGGTACTTCTGCGCAATCTCCTCGAAGGTGTCGCGCGAGATGCGGACCAGCTCGCTGTCGCGCACCGCGATGACTGTGGCCGTCCGCGGCTCTCCGGTCAGCAACGCAATCTCTCCGATGCTCTCGCCGCGGCTCATTTCGCTCAAGACCCGACCTCCGGCCACCGCCCGCAAGCGCCCCCCGAGGACGAAGTACAGGTCCCGGCCGCTGTCGCCCTCCGAGAAGAGGACCTCGCCGGCCTGCAGTCTGACCCAGTGCACGCGTGACTCCACGTAGCGGAGCACCGACTCCTGCAGAGGACCAAACAGGCGAGTGAGGCCCAAGGCGAGCTGCGAACGCGCAATACGGCGCCGGATGCCCTCGGACAGCTCCTGAATAACCTCCGGGTGAGTATTGAGAACACGCTCGAACGTGCTGCTCGGAACCCGGACCACCACGCCGTCTTGCGTTGCGTAGACCGAGGCGCTGTAAACGCCGCCGCCGGTCAGGATCGCCATCTCTCCCGCGATCTCGCCCTGGCCGAACTCCGACAGGGTGAACTCGGTGCCATCATCCCGCACAGCGCTGGCACGCAGCGCGCCGTTGACGATGACATACACAGCGCTCGCGGCTTCCCCTTTGGTGAGCAGGCGCTCGCCGGCGCTGACCGCGATTTTTTCCAGCTCCGCGGCCGGCTCCGCCAGCAGCGCCTGGCGCAGCGCCGGCAGCCGGTCTGAAAGGCACTTGAGAAGATCGGTGAAGTCGGCCGTTGCGTGGTTCATCGCGGTCATGGTCTCGCACATCGTCCCCGGACGCCATGATGCCGGGAAACGAAGCCTCGCGCCCGATCCTGCCCTTGCATTGCGTTTAGCTCAGGCGCTCGCCGCTCCGAGCGCCAAGGCGTCCTCCTTGAGCTGGGCATGGTTCACTTTGCCGGTACCCAGGAGCGGTATGGCGGGAACGCAGAGCACTCTGCGCGGCACTGCGATCTCGGGTAATCCGAGCGTGCGCGCGGCTTGCTGAAGCTGCTCGCGAGTAAGCGCTGGATCGGTGGTGAACAGGACAATGGTCTCGCCGCGCTGAACGTCCGGTCTGGACGAGGCGGCGTGCTGGAGCCCCGGCGAGGCCGCCACCGCGATCTTCTCGACGACTTCCAGCGAGATCATCTCGCCGGCGACCTTGGCAAAGCGCTTGACGCGGCCCAGGATGTGAATGAACCCATCCGCGTCAATTTCCACGATGTCGCCCGTCTCGTACCAGCCCGCGCCCAATTCGGACTTCGGCGGCTCGAGCACCCCGGGGTTGTTGTAGTGCAGATAACCCAGCATGACGTTGGGACCGCGCAGATGCAGCACGCCGCCGCGTTCGATACCGGGAACCGGCACTAGCCTCGCCTCCATGCCGGGCAGCAGTTGTCCGACGCTGCCGATCCGCGTCGCCATGGGCGTGTTGACAGAGACCACCGGCGCCGTCTCCGTGACGCCGTATCCCTCGTAGATGCGCGTGCCGAATTTCTCGAACCACACCTCGCGCACGGCCTGAGACAGTTTCTCGGCGCCGGCGACCACGTAGCGCAGCCGGTAGAAGTCGTAAGGATGCGCAAACCTGGCGTACTGACCGAGGAACGTGCTGGTGCCGAACAGGATACTGCAGCTGCGATCGTAGATGATCTCGGGAATCAGGCGGTAGTGCAGGGGTGAGGGATACAGGAACAGTTTGATGCCGGTGAGGATCGGAAGCAGTCCGCCCGCCGTGAGGCCGAAACAGTGAAAGATCGGCAGCGCGTTGAAGATGCGGTCCTCAGACGTGAAGTCGGTGATCGCCCGGATCTGGGCGATGTTGGACAGGATGGCACGGTGGGACAGCACCACGCCTTTCGGCCGTCCTTCCGAACCGGAGGTGAACAGCACCACGGCCGGCGAGTCGGAGCCGATGCGCCGGCCCAGCAGCTTCGGGAAGAGCAGATGGAGCAGCGCCCACAGCTTCACCCTTGCGGTCACGCTGGGTTGCAGGTCTTCGAGGTAGATGACCTTCACGCCCTGGAGCGCAGCCACTTGTCCCTGCAGCCTGGCGGTGTCGAGGAACTTGCGCGAAGTGATGATGGTGGAGATGCAGGCTGCCACGCATGCGCTTTGCATGCCGTCGCTTCCTGCCGTGTAGTTGAGCATGGCGGGGACGCGGCGAAATGCAGTCATGCCGATCACCATGCACAGGGTCGCAGCAAGATTGGGCAGCAGAATGCCGACCGTTTCCCCACGCGCGCTGTTGCGGCGAACCAGCAGCCCCAGCACCAGGGTCATCTTGAGCAGGGTGTTGTAGGAATACTCGGTCTGCTTCATGTCCTCGACCAGCTTGCGGCCGCGCCCGTTGAGGCGCATGGCATCGAGCAGCGCATCGTACAGAGTCTGGATCGGATGCGAGCGGAAGATCATCTCCTGCATGATCTTGCGCATGCTTTCTCCCGCTCGCCTGCGGCGCATGCGGCCGGTCTCGCCCGTGGGCATGACGATCGAAGTGGGCGGCTGCAGCGAGACGGTGATCCGCGGAAACAGCGTGCGCGGGTTGCTGCCGGAGAGTCGGCTGAAATAAGTGCGCGTGGCGCCATCGAGCCGCACCGGCGCGATCACCGCCTGACTTCGGGCAGCAACGAAGGCCGGCCCGTCGTATACCTTCATCAGACTGCCAGTCAGCGTGATGCGCCCCTCGGGGAAGATCATCACTGGGCGCCCGGACTCGATCAAACGAATCACGCGCTTCATGGCCATCGGGTTGGTCGGGTCCACCGCGAGGTACTCGCTCAAAGACAGCAGCCACCGGTAGATAGGGGTGCGGATCACCTCGGTGTGCACGACGAACACCGGGTCCACCGGCAGAAACGCCCCCAGGATCAACCCATCCAGCAGGGACTGGTGATTGGCGATGATGAGCAGCCGCGGCTCGGAAAAGTGGCTCGCATCGCCCTCCACGCGAACGCGAAACAAAACCTTGAGCAGGGCGCGGATCATCGCCTTGAGCATAGCGGCTTCCCTCAATTCGGCGGGCTGGGAATGCGTCCCAGCTCCGTGGCAAGATCGATCAGGTGAGCCTTGGTGGCTTCCTTCGCTTTCTTGATCGCCGGATTGATCTTGAACAACAAGTCGTTCGCTCCGAGTCGCAGCCCGGCGCGGAATTCGCTGGGAGGGCCTTCGATGCGTTGCACGAGCAGCGTCACGTAGGCGCGCTGCAGCTCGCGGCGGTAAAGCTCGATGGTCGGCGTCGGGGAAGCGATCTCGCTGAACAGACCGTCGTTCAGATCGTAGAGCATCTCCAGGCCGGAGTATCCCTTGCCTTTGGGATTCAACGATTGCGCCTCGGCCATGCGCTGGAACACCCCGGGGTCGATCATCCGTTGCAGCAGCTTCTGATTGGAATCCTGCAATCCGTCTGTGGCGCCGCTCTGTGCGACCCGCAGCAGCACCTCGGGGTCGAGCAATGCGCGCGGCGTGGAGAAGGCGCGATTGATCAGGAACTTCACCGCCGCACGCTGTGCGTCTGCGGGCACCGGCTTGAATGGGGCTGTGCCGCGCAAGCCCTGGTAGCGGGTCTCCTCCACGCCGCCGATCATCTTGACCACCGCACCGAGCTCGCGATGTCGCTGAGCGATCAGGCCGTCCCACATCTCGTGCAGCGGCTGGTAGCTGCCGCCCAGCGTGGTGGTGGCCGGAATCATCATGGGCACCACCCGGTCGATGTTGCGCAATCCGAAATCGGCCGCCGCGATCGGGTCGCCGCCGATCACATTGGTGTTGACCTTGGGGTCGAGCACCGCGGAGTCGTCTTCGCCACCGAAGCGCAGCATCGGGTCGTTGACCTGCTTTGCGGCGAGCTCGTCCAGCTTGGGGACCTCGGCGTCGCTGCTCAGCAATTGCGTGACCTTCTTGCCGTCCTTTACCACCGTCTCGGTGAACTGGCGGTAGCCCCAGTCGATGGCGAAGTAATCGTAGGGGCCGAACTTCGGCAGCAGGTAGGCGTTGTCGCCTGGCTGCGCGACGTAATTCATGCGCGCGTAGTCCATGATCGAGGCGGTGCTGCCCCAGCGCTCGGTCCACTCGCGGCTGCGCAGCTGGTCGATAGAGTAGGCGGCGTGTCCCTTGAAGTTGTGGCGCAGGCCAAGCGCATGCCCGATCTCATGCGAGACGACGTAGCGCAGCAGCTCGCCCATGAGGTCATTGGGCAGCGGCAGCTTTTTCGCGCGCGGATCGAGCGGGCCGACCTGGGTGAAGTACCAGCGCTCGGCCAGGCGCAGCACGTTGTGGAAGAAGATCGCATGCGAGGAGATGACCTCGCCGGTGCGCGGATCGATCACGGCGGGGCCCAT
>JBGQKF010000235.1:0-7081 GCA_041499435.1 Gammaproteobacteria bacterium | reverse complement strand
GTTGGCTTGAAGCACAGCTTCTAATAAAAACGAAGTCAGAACGTCGCTCAACGGGCGCCTTCGGGCGCCCGTTTTTTTGTGAGCAAAAGACGCGAGGTGAATTACGCAGCGCCCGCTAAACGTCAGCCTACCTTGGCCGATGTGGCCCGCAGCCGGTGTTCGGCCGCGTGTAATGGGTTCACCCGCGCCGCCAGCGGGAAGATGATCCGGATGCGGGCGCCTACGCCGCCTGGCCCCGCATCGATCTCGATGTCGCCACTATGCAGAGCGGCGATCTCCTTTACGATCGCCAGCCCCAGCCCGCAGCCTTCACCGGGTGAGCCCGGCATGCGATAGAAGCGGTCGAACACCTTGCGCCGCTCCTCCTGCGGGATGCCGGGGCCGCTGTCCTCCACCTCGAAAAAGGTGCTCTGCGCGTGCGATCCGCACCGCACCGTGATACGGCCGCCACGCGGCGTGTAGGTGAGGGCATTGTCGATCAAGTTGTCCGCAGCCTCGCGCAGGAGCCAGGTCGAGCCTTCGATCGGTGCGCTGTTCGGTTCGAACCCGATGTCGACATCCTGTGCGATAGCGCGGTCGAGGTGAGTGGACGCGGCATTTTCCACGATCTCACGCAAATCGATGCTCTGCATGCTGTACGCGACATTGGCCGACGGCTCTGCACGCGCGAGCGCGAGCAGTTGATGCGCCATATGCGATAGACGGCGTGCCGCCTCCTGAGACAGCAGCAGACGGGGTCGCAGATCTTCCGGGATGCGCTGCGGCGGGATCAGTTCGAGCTGTGTCTGCAGGCCGGCGAGCGGCGTGCGCAGCTGATGCGCAGCGTCCGCCAGAAACCGCTTCTGCGCTTCCGCCGCATCGCGCACCATGCGCAGCAGCCGATTCAGCGATCCCACCAGCGGGCGCACCTCCTCGGGCACTCCGCTCTGCGGCAGCGGGCTCAGATCGTTAGCCGAGCGCGTCTCGATCTCCCGGCGCAATCGCGCGAGCGGCGACAGCCCGAGCCACACCCCGAGATAGACCAGTACCAGCGTGGCCAGTATCAACGTCACGTTGGGAACGGTTACCGCAAGGATCAGCCCTTTGGCGAGCTGCTCGCGCTTGCGCGTGGTCTCTGCCACCTGAACGGTGACCTCGCCGCTGTCGGTCGCGGTCCGGTACACCACCATCCGCACCGGCTGCCCCTTGTAGTCGGCGTCGACGTATTGCGGATTCTGATCGGCCATCGAGCGCATGCCTGGGAGGTCTGCATCGCCGGCAGCGAAGCTGCCGTCCACGTTGCTCACGCGATAGTAGATGGCGTCGTAACGGTCGGTCCGAAGTACCGCCACAGCTTGCGGCGGCAGATCGACCGCGACGTGACCATCGCGGGTGCGTACGTGCGCCGCCACTGCGATCGCGGCATCGGCGAGCGCTTGATCGTAGGCGGTCAGCGCCGGCTGGATCGCAGTGTGGTAGTCGGTGTACACGCTGATCGCGAGCAGCGTGATCAGCGGCAACAGCAACAGGCGCAGCAGGCGCCTGCGCACGCTTCCCAACGCCGCGTCAGCGGGTCTGTTGATCGAGCCGGTAGCCAATCCCGCGCACCGTGCGAATGTGGAGCTCTCCCGGCTCCAGCTTGGAGCGAAGCCGCGAGACATAGACCTCGATCGCGTTTTGCGTGAGCTCGGCGTCCCAGCCGCCGATCGTATGCAGCAGTCGGTCCTTGCTCACGACTTTGGGCGCGTTGAGCAGCAGGCATTCCAGGATCGACCATTCGCGGCCGGTGAGCGGAACCGGCTCGCCCTTGAGCGTGGCGCTGCGCGCAGCCAGGTCCATCCTGAGCTCACCGTGCTCGATATGCGAGCTCAACACCGACTTGGAGCGCCGGATGAGTGCTCGTATCCGGGCCACGAGCTCGGGGATCTTGAACGGTTTGGTCATGAAGTCATCGGCACCGAGCTCCAGCGAATCGACCAGGTCCTCGAGATTGTCGCGTGCAGTCAGAATCAGGACCGGGACCGACTGGCCGCGCCGGCGCAGCCGGCGGATGAGCTCCATCCCGTCCATCGTCGGCAGTCCCAGATCCACGATGGCCAGATCGAACGAGTCGGCGGCGAGCGCAAGCTCGGCCTCTTCCGCACGACTCATGTGATCCACCGCGAAGCCGGCGTGCTGCAAGGCGAGCCGGATGCCCTCGGCCACGATGGCGTCGTCTTCGACTACCAATACATGCACGATGTCTACCTCGAGCCCTATGCCGTTTCGATATGCGCCGCCGCCGGCTGCACCGCCAGCGGCAACTACAGCAGGCTGCACCGTCGGACTTACAAGCGCCTTACGCATGCTGGCTGATCGGGTCGTACGTGCGACATCGCAGGTGTTCACACTGGGGCTCCATACGGCGGGCGCTGGCCGTCAGGTTACACGATCCGGCCTTTCGCTCGCCTGACACGCCGCAACTTCGGCAAAAGCGGGAGTGCGTCAGTGAGGCATCGATACGCCGTTCTGCGTGATGCTGCCGAGGTTTGGGGTACTCGCAGCCGATGCTGATCGCTGCCGCGCGCACTGGAAAAGGCGCATCTCACCTGGGGCAATTACGGCGGCTATGCCTTTCACTACGTGAAGGAGCTCGCCGGTCATGCCGGCAACCACGCGCGCGATCTGTTCCTGCACCATGCCGCGGCGGGCAAGCTGCCGAGCGTGTCCTGGGTGTACGGCGACGGACGGCCGTCGTTGTCCGAGCATCCACAGCAGAATGTGACCGATGGCATGCGTTGGACAGTGGAGCAGATCAATGCCATTGTCGAGGGTGGGCTCTGGGAGCACACTGCGGTGTTCGTCACCTGGGACGACTGGGGAGGATGGTACGATCATGCCGATGTGCCGGTGATGGAGACGTGGGACAGCACACGCGCCCAGCGTCCGGCTGACGCCTATCCGCAATTCAACGGCGAGCCGTTTCGCTATGGGTCGCGCGTGCCGTGCCTTGCGATCGGTCCGTATGCCAGGCGCGGCCATGTGTCCCACCAGGTGAACTCGCATGTCAGTCTGGTCAAGTTCTGCGAATCCACTTTCGGTCTGCCGGCGCTCTCGCAGCGCGACGGGCAGTCAAACGGCATGATGGACTGCTTCGATTTCTCGCAGCCTCCACAGCCGCCGCTGGTGCTTCCCGTCTAGCTGGCTCGCATCGTCTTCGCCTGTATGCCGCGCAAACCTCCCAAACAGTCCGACAAGAGCGCGCACCGGCTGGCTCAAACCCTCATCGCGTTCAACGCGGGCCGCGATCCCGAGCGCTTGCGCATGAAGTACCAGGCGCTCCGCAGCAGCGCGTTCGCGTTTCTGCGCGGGACCTGCCACCTGTTCTATGAGCAGCAGCTGCCCGACTCGCGCCTGCTCGACAAAGCGCCAGCGGCATGGCTATGCGGCGATCTGCATCTGCAGAACTTCGGCAGCTACAAGGGTGATAATCGTCTGGTCTACTTCGATCTGAACGACTTCGACGAGGCGTGTCTTGGGCCTTGTACGCTCGACCTGGTGCGCTTCACTGCGAGTGTGATCGTCGCAGCCGAGACGCTCCGGTTGTCCAGTCTGCAGTCGCGCGGGCTCGCTCGACACTTTCTCGATGCCTACGTCGCCGCGATCGAAGCCAGCAAGGCGCGCTGGATCGAGCGGGACTGCGCCACCGGGCTGATTGGCGCGCTGCTCACAGCGTTGCGACACCGCAAGCGGCGCGCCTTCCTCAGCAAGCGCACGCGGCTGGTGCGCGGCCGGCGCAAGCTGCGCATCGACGGCGAGCACACGCTCGCAGCCTCGCCGCAGCAGCGGCGCAGCGTCGTGGGGCTCATGCGGCGCGTTGCACGATCGCAGAGCAACCCCAAGTTCTTCCGCGTGCTGGACGTCGCACGGCGTATCGCTGGGACTGGCAGCCTCGGCGTGGAGCGCTACGTCCTGCTGGTGGAGGGCAAGAGCTCACCCGATGGCAACTATCTACTCGATCTGAAGCAAATGTTGCCAGCCTCCCTGCGGCTGCGCATCAAGCACAAGCAGCCGCGTTGGGAATCGGAGGCACATCGAGCGGTCGCGCTGCAACGGCGCATCCAGGCCGTGTCGATGGCGTTTCTCACGCCGGTGAAGCTCGATGGGCGCGCCTTCGTGCTGCGCGGGCTGCAACCAGGCGAAGACCGCGTGGCGCTTACCGGCGCAATCGAGCTGCGCGAGCTCGAAGAGCTCGTGGCCGACATGGGCAGGCTCGTGGCCTGGGGACAACTGCGCAGCAGCGGCCGCCAGGGCTCGGCCACCGCCGACGAGCTCATCGCTTATTGGGCAAAGCGGGGACGGGTGCCCAGGATGCTCGCGCTAGCGCGTGCTTGTGCGAAACGCGTACAGAGCGACTGGCGTGCATACTGCGCGGCGTACGACGCTGGTCTGCTGGACGATGCGATGCCCGCACGCAAGCGCGTAGCCGCCAGGAACGGAAAGTCTTGAGCGGCACAAGGGTTGCCCGTGCCCGATGCCGCAGGATACTATCGCTGGCAAAGCGCTAGCCTGGATAATTCATGAAGACGCCCCGGTGTGTGGACAATGACTGGTGTGACGAGTCCTTCATGAATTATCCAGGCTAGGGGGGAGCGGCTGAGTGGCGGGGTCGCCGCTGGCGGCGCTGCAGATCTACTAAGGAGAAGCCGACCATGAAAGGCGTGGTGTTTCCCGGCAATCGCAAGCTGGAAATCATGGATTTCCCGGATCCGTCGCCGGGTCCCGGAGAGGTGGTGCTGGAGATCAAGGCTTCGGGCATGTGCGGGAGCGATCTCAAGTTCTATCGCGCTGCCGGCGGAGCGTCCTCGCTCGGGCTGGGCAAGCTGAGCGGGCCGGTGATCGCGGGGCATGAGCCGTGCGGCGTGGTGGTAGCGGTCGGCTCCGGTGTCGATGAGAAGCAGGCGCGCGTGGGTATGCGCGTGATGCAGCACCATTATCGCGGCTGCGGCGTGTGCGAGCACTGCGCCACCGGCTGGATGCAGCTTTGCGTGGACGGCGTGGCGGAAGTCTATGGCGTGACCGGAAACGGCGCGCATGCCAGATACATGAAGTGTCCGGCGCGCACGCTGGTGCCGCTGCCTGACGAGCTTTCCTTCGAGACCGGCGCGGCGATTTCGTGCGGGACCGGCACCGCGTGGGGCGCGCTGCATCGGCTCGATCTGCAGGGCGATCACACCATCGCGATCTTCGGGCAGGGCCCGGTCGGGCTGTCGGCAACGCAGCTTGCCCATGCGATGGGTGCACGAGTCATCGCGCTCGATACGAGCGAGGATCGGCTTGCGCGCGCGCAGGCGTTCGGCGCCAACGCGCTGATCAACCCGGCGAAGGAGCAGAACGTGGTGCAGGCCATCCGCGATCTGACGCATGGACGCGGTGCGCACTCATCGCTCGATGCATCGTCTTCGCCAACGGCGCGGGCGCAGGCGGTGCGCTGCGTGCGCACCTGGGGCAAAGCCTGCTTCGTCGGGGAGGGCGACAGCGTCACGCTGGATGTAAGCAACGACATGCTGCGCAGGCAGGTGACGGTGATAGGCTCATGGACGTTCTCGACGGTGGGCCAGGCGGCCTGTGCACGCTTCATCGCCGATCGCAAGATCGAGGTTGACCATCTGTTCACACACCGCTGGAAGCTCGAGCAGGCCGAAGAGGCCTACCGGCTGTTCGACACGCAAACCTCCGGCAAAGGCGTGATTCACCCGTCCTAGCCAACGTTCGTCTTAGACCGAACGTTGCATATCCGTCGGGCCGGGTCTGTTGTTAGACTCGTGTCGCAGTCGCATCTTGGCCGGCTGCCGATCGATCCCGCGGAGATACGACCATGAGCGCCCCGGCTTCCAGCTCGTCGAACCGATCGCGGCCCGGCATCTTCGAATGGACCGGGCTGCAATTCCTGCGTCCAACGCCTCGACGCGTGCCCGCCGAGCTGTCAGTAGCCGAACGGAGGCCGCTGGATGCGCCCTCCCACCTGAGCCTGCCCGCCGTCGAAGACGTGCCCGGCGACACCGCTTCTCTCAACGAAATCGGCGCTTTCATCGCGCGTTTCGATCCCACGCGTCACTTCCGCGAGCGCTGGGGCGAGCGCTACCGGGTTGCAACCGAGGCGTTGTGGCAGGAATGCGTGAGCGCATATCATGGCGGTCGCAACCCCGCCGTGTCCGGCGGGGAATTGCTGCTCTGTCTGGCGTACGACTGGCGCCTGGATCCCGACCTCGGCGTCGGTGAGCACGAGAAGCTCGCCTTCCTGCGATCGCTGCTCGAGCACCTGCGCTTGCGGTCGCGAGTTGCGGAGACTGCCTCGGTCCAGCGCGCACGCGCGACCTGACGCGCGTTGCTGCTGCGCCGCTTGGTAGTCGCGCTGCGCTTGCGCGTGCTCGAGTTGGAAGCGCGCGCGGTCCTGGCTGCGGACGAGGCACGGTCGACGAACGTAGTTTCGCTTGCGCCAGAGACTTCGCGGAGAAGCAGATGCGTGATGTGATTTGCGGCGGCGGGGTGATCGGAGCTTGCACCGCTTACTTCTTGGCTCGGCCCGGCATTGATGTCGTTGTTGTTGAACGTACAGAGGTGGCTGGGGCAGCTTCCGGCAAAGCGGGTGGGTTCCTGGCCCTCGATTGGTGCGCCGGCAATCCGCTCGATTCGCTGGCACGCCGTAGCTTTGCGCTGCACGCCAGCCTTGCCAGTGAAATGGGCGGAGACTGGAGCTATCGCCGGATGACCGCGTACGGCGGTTTCGTAGTTCGCGATCATCGCAATGGGGCCTTGGTCGATCCTGGCTGCCGGATGGCTGCGGCTGCCCGGTGTATTCGGACAGAAAAGCCCGAGCTTGGTCTACGACACTGGCAGGGAAGTGCCGGCTGACGCGCTCTTCCTCGAATACCAGGACGAGTCGGGAGCTGTGCTGACAGTCGAAGTTTTTCCGCGCGCCGACGGCAGCACGCACGTCACGGCCTTTTCCAGCGAAGCACCGCTGCCGCTCGATCCGGCTGACGTCGCACCAGAACCGGATGCGATCGAACGTCTGCAGGCGATATGCGAACGGCTGTCACCGGCGTTTCGCAAAGAGCGG
>JBGQKF010000234.1:0-7097 GCA_041499435.1 Gammaproteobacteria bacterium | reverse complement strand
GCGTTTCATGTGCTTCCTCTTCGCTCGAATAGACATTGCGGGGACTGCAGTCGGACTGCGCATGCGCGCGTAAGCGCCTGACGATGAACGACCAAAGAGACGAGCGCGGCAACGATCTCGCTAAGACTGCTCAGCGAGCCTCGAATGCCTTATGTGCGTGCGAAAAGGGGAGGAGGGTATGGCTGATCGGGAATGAACGATGGCGCGAGCGCGGGTGCGCGTTCGCTGTAGGCGTAGCTTGCGTCCAGATGTACCGCCGGAGCATGCGCTGGTGCCGCAGGGGTGCAGGCCAGATGACAGGCCCCGCAGTCCTTGCAATCGAGCGCTGGGCCACTGTGGCTATGCTGATCGGGAGCGTCCGCTGCCAGCGCGTGAGACTGATGAACGGCGTGGTGCTGGTGTGCATTCGCCCCAGCATCCTTACCGGCGGGCGCGCGATGCATCGCATGCTCGCAGAAAGGCATCGCCACCGCGGCGAAGCCTTGCAGCGGTAGCCATAGGATCATCAGCACTGAGATGAGCGAGCGCATGGGTAGAGTATAGCGCGATGCGATCAGACCAGGTCTGGCGCAATAGCAGCGCGCAGAATCACCGGAGCGTCGCGGTCACGCTGCCCGAGCCACCAAGCCGCGCCCTTCTTGATCTGCCACTCGCCTGGATCGCCGCACAGCAGCGACCCGACCACCTCACCCAATGTCGGCTGATGACCCACGATGAGCACGGCCCCCTTGGCGCCTGGCCAGCCCGCGGCTTTCAGAACCGCTGTGTGATGCGCTCCCGGCGCGATGTCTTCGACCGTCTGAAAATGCGAGGTCAGTGCGCGCGCCGTCTGCTGAGCGCGGGCCGCGGGGCTCACCAGGATCGCCGTGTCTTTCGGCAGCCGCGTGCGCAGCCATTTCGCGACCGACTCGGCTTGCTTGTGCCCCTTGGCAGTCAGCTCACGCGCGAGATCCGGATAACCTTCTTCGGCATCGGCGTGGCGCCAGAGAATGAGGTCCATTTGGCTTAGGGTGAAGGGTGAAGAGTGAAGGGTGGAACCAGTCTAAGGTTTGGAAACTATACTACTGTCGCTTGCCTCACGGCGCTTTCGGCGGTGCTGGCCCCCATCCCCACCCCCAGCCCTCCCCTTGAAGGGGCGGGAGTTTTCACTCTTCACCCTTCACTCATTCACTAATCCAGATCACCAAAACTTCCCACTCTTCTCAAACCGCGACCATGCCTTCTCCAGCTGCTTGCGGCTGACCTGCGCGCGCGCAGCGCACCAGCCGCGCAGCAGACCCAGGCCTTCCAGCTGGTCGGCCTGGCCTTCATCGCGCAGCGCACGTGCAATCGCGTCCGCGGTCGCCGCATCGTTGAGCGTGCCGAGTAGTTCCTGCAATTCGCTCAACGCTTGCACATATTCGCGCACGTCTTTCTTCGCGTAGAGCGCAGAGAAGAACTCTGCAGCGTAGCGCAGCTTCTTGATGCCGATGCGAAGCGCGTGCAGCTGCGCAGCGTCGAGGTGTGAGAGGGCGTCGGCGCGCTTGACCACTTTGCGGTGACGCTCATCGAGCACGGCACTGGCGAAATCGATCAGCGGGCGCTCGCGCTCGCTCGCGGCATCGTCGGCCGAAACGGTCCAGGGCGTACGCAGGAAAACACCAATAAGATTGAGCAACACCTGTGTGTAGCGCTTCGACGCCACCGCCTCCTGTGCGCTCAAGCGGGCAGCCGCATGCAGAGTCGCGCACCGTTCCAGCAATTCATGCAAGGCCGGCTCAGAGGGCAACGCTTCGCACACCGCGGGCAACGTCTCGCTCATGAGCACATCCCAGTCGCGTGCCTGGCCGAGCAAGCCCGCCAGCCAGCGCAGCTCGCCAAGCGGTTGCTCGAACATCTGGTGCGGGAAGGCGGGACGGAACACGCTGAAGCTGCTGCGCAGACGGCGCACTGCCACCCGTGCCTGATGTATGTACTCGATATCATCCGATTCCAGCAGTCCGCGCTCGTTGGCCTGCAGATGCGCGATGCACTGGTACACCACTGCACGCAGCCCGTCGGCAACGCTCATCTGCCCGCTCAACTCGACCGGGCTCGCTTTCACCGGAAGCGATGGACTGCCGGCGGCCAGTGCATATCCGCGTTCGGCCTTGCTGGCCGGCTCCAACCGCATCGGTACGTGCTCGAGCAGCACGAGCGCAAGATCGATGAGATGAGCCGGAGTCCCTGCCTTGAGCTCGAGCTCGACTTCGCTGATGGGTGCCTGTGCGCTGCCGGCGGTGATCGTGCCGCGATCCAGACACAGCTCGATGCGCGTGCCAGGTGTGGGTTCCAGCAGGCGTGTGGTGCGCTTGAAGTCGCTCACGAACACGGGCGCAAGCTGCAGCGGCAATTGCGGGTCCGTCAGCACTTGCGCGAGGTTGGATTCGCTCAGCGCGCGGTAGTTGATGATCTGTGCAGCGAGCAGCGTCTCGATCTCCTCGCGCTGATGCAGACCGCCGTCGACGCGGCCGGCGGATTTGAGCGTCTGCACCCAGCGTTTGCCCATGCGCCGCAAGCGCAGCGCCACGCCGCTTTCGCGCAGTGCGAACTGAGGCGTGTCGTAGTAGATGCTGTAGAGACGCGCAACGGTGGCGCGGGCGACTGCGGCAGACTTGAGCGGTGCTGCACGTGCCAGGGCTGCGGCGTCGTGTGCCGCGATACTCAGCTTGAGCTCGACTTCGAGAGCCACTGTCCTGAATTATCCAGGTCAGGCAAGCGAGCGCGTCATCTACGCGGCTCGCTCTTCTTCTTCTTCGCCTTGAGTGCCTTGATCGCCGTTTCTTCCACCGGGCTTTGCGCGGACAATTCGGTGAGCAGCTGCATCTGCGCTGAGATTGCCGGCCCGCGCACCGGCTGCAGGCGCTCGTAATGCCCGTCCGCGTGCATCTCCCAGGCCTGCACGTTGTCCCCCAGGTAGATCTTCAATCCCTCGTCGATGACGCGCTTCTTGAGCTTCGCGTCGAGAATCGGAAAGGCAACCTCGATGCGGCGGAAGAAGTTGCGGTCCATCCAGTCGGCGCTCGCGAGATAGATGTCTTCGGTGCTGTCGAAGTAATAGACGCGATGATGTTCGAGGAAGCGGCCGATGATCGAGCGCACGCGGATGTTGTCCGACTGGCCGGGAACGCCGGGGCGCAGCGCACACACACCGCGCACGATCAAGTCGATTTTCACCCCGGCCTTGGAGGCTTCGTAGAGCGCCGCGATCACCTCCGGCTCGAGCAGCGCGTTCATCTTGGCGATGATGCCGGCTTTCTTTCCCGCCTTCGCGGCCTCGATCTCGCGGCGGATAGCGGCCAGCACCTGCTGATGGAGATTGAACGGCGCTTGCCACAGATGCTTGAGCTTCCCCGGCTTGCCCAGGCTGGTGAGCTGCATGAAGATGTCATTGACTTCGC
The DNA here is from genome assembly GCA_041499435.1 of Gammaproteobacteria bacterium. GTDB lineage: Bacteria > Pseudomonadota > Gammaproteobacteria > Burkholderiales > SHXO01 > SHXO01. The sequence goes on along the minus strand of JBGQKF010000234.1, from coordinate 3,678 downwards.
TGCAGATGGCTTCCTCGCAGGTGAGCAGGCCGAAATCCGTGTATTGCATCGCGGTGCGCGAGTGGTAGTTGCCGGTGCCAAGATGGCAGTAGCGGCGCAGCTGACCGCCTTCGCGGCGGACCACCATCACCAGCTTCGCGTGAGTCTTGTGACCGACGATACCGTAGACGACGTGGGCGCCGACCTCCTCGAGCTGGGATGCCCAGTTGATGTTCGCTTCCTCGTCGAAGCGCGCCAGCAGCTCCACCACGACCGTGATCTCTTTGCCGCGGCGTGCTGCGTCGACCAGAATCTGCATGACTTCCGAGTCGGCACCGGTGCGATATACCGTCTGCTTGATCGCGACCACGTCGGGATCCTTCGCCGCCTGCTCGATGAAGCTGATCACCGGCTTGAACGACTGAAACGGGTGATGCATCAACAGATCGCCCTTGCGCATGGCGCTGAAGATGTCCGGGCGTTTCGCCAGCGCGTTGAGCAGCCCCGGGGTGAACGGCCGGTACTTGAGGTCGGGACGGTCCACTGCGTCGGGAATATTGATCAGGCGCACCAGATTGACCGGGCCGTTCACGCGATAGAGGTCGTCTTCAGTCAATCCGAACTGCTGCAGCAGAAAGCCGGTCATCTCAGGGGGGCATTCGGCGGCGGTTTCCAGGCGCACGGCCTCGCCGAAGCGCCGCTCGGGCAACTCGCCTTGCAGCGCCGTGCGCAGGTTCTTCACTTCCTCTTCGTCAACGTACAGATCGCTGTTGCGCGTCACGCGAAACTGGTAGCAGCCGAGCACCTGCATGCCGGAGAACAGCTCGCCTACATGGGCGTGGATCACCGAAGACAGAAACACGAAGCCGTCTTCGGAGCCGGCGATCTCGCGCGGCAGGAGGATAACGCGCGGCAGCACGCGCGGCGCCTGCACCAGCGCCGCGTCCAGTGTGCGCCCGAAGGCGTCCTTGCCGGAGAGCTGAACGGCGAAGTTCAAACTCTTGTTGAGGATGCGCGGAAATGGATGCGCGGGATCGAGGCCGATCGGCGTGAGCACCGGCATCAGCTCCCGGAAGAAGTAATCCTTGATCCAGGCGCGCTGTCCAGGGGTCCATTGCCCGCGGCGCAGAAAGCGGATGCCTTCGTGCGCGAGCAGCGGGACCAGGCCGTCGTGGAACAGCTCGTATTGCTGTGCCACCAGCTCGTGCGCCTGCCGCGAAACCTCACGGAATACCTGCGAGGGCACTGCACCATCGGGGCCGGGCAGGTCGCCGCCGTCGTCGATCTGCGCTTTCAGGCCGGCAACGCGGATCTCGAAGAATTCGTCCAGATTGCTGCTGACGATGCAAAGAAACCGCAGGCGCTCCAGCAGAGGCACCTCCGCATTGGCAGCCTGCGCAAGCACCCGGCGGTTGAACTCGAGCTGACCCAGCTCCCGGTTGAGGAGAAGCTGCGCGGCCGGGGCGACCGGTTCCCCCTCGAGCTTGTGAGCCCGTTTGAGCCGTTTTCTTACAGCGGACACCTCGAGCGTGATCGCTTCTTCCTGGTCATCCTCACGGGACATAAGGGGGATTTTTTCAAGTTTGTTTTGGCGGGACGTATCCGCTCGCCGCGTCGGCGCCTTCGCCGAAGAAATAGCGGACCATCTGTTCTTCCAGGTACTTGCGTGCCTTGGGATCGGCGCCGCTCAGCCGATTCTCATTGATCAGCATCTTCTGGTGTTCCAGCCACGCCTGCCAGGCGGCTTTGGATACGTTCTCGTAGATGCGCTTGCCAAGCTCGCCGGGGTAAGGCGGAAAGTCGAAGCCTTCTGCCTCGCGCTTGAGCTTGACACAGTATACGGTGCGGGCCATGCCAATTGTCTCCTAATCGCGATGCGCACACAAAGTGCATTATCCGCCAACCGGCGAAGCGGCACGCTGCGGAGCTTTCAACGCTTGAGGCTGGGGTGCCGCGCGGTCGGCTCTTCGAGATGGTAGCCCTGGGCCAGATTGACACCGAACTGGCACAGCATGGTCAGCGTGGCAGGGTCTTCGACGCATTCGGCTACAGTGATCTTGTTGAGCCCGCGCGCCACATCGACGATCGCGCGCACGAAGATCTGATTGTCGCGGTCGTGGGCGAGATCGCGGATGAACTGACCGTCGATCTTGAGCATATCCACGTCCAGATGCTTGAGATGGGCGAACGAGGAGAAGCCGGAGCCGAAGTCGTCCAGGCACACGCGCACGCCGCTCTCGCGCAGCAATTGGATGAAACGCTGCGCATCGCGGAGGTCGGACACCGCGGAAGTCTCGGTGAGCTCGACGATGAGACGCGAGGGCGAGACATCGGCTGTCTTCAGTGCATCGGCGATGTATTGCGGCAGCGCAGGCTCGTTGATCGAGCGCCCGGAGACGTTCAGTGCTATGGCAGCGACATCGGGAAAGCGTGCCAGGGTGTTGATGCAGGCACGAATCACCCAGCGGTCGATGTCGATGATCTTGCCGGTCTTCTCGGCCACCGGAATGAAGCTGTTGGGCATGATGGCGCGGTTGAGATCTTCGCGATCGGCCATGCGGATCAGTGCTTCCAGATGGCTCAGCTTGCGCGTGGGGCAGGCGAACACGCCCTGGTAGTGCAGGCGCAGCAGGTTGTTCTCCAGCGCATCCTCGATGCGCTCGTTCCAGTTGAGCCGTGCCAGCATCTTACGCGTAGCTTGCGCGTCTTCCCGGTACATGCGCCAGCTGTTCTTGCCGGCCTCTTTCGCCTGGTACATCGCGGCATCGGCATGTGAAACCAGGTCCTCCGAGGTGGTGGCGTGGTCGGGATAGATCGCCACCCCCAGGCTGCACGTCAGCCGCAGGCTGTTGCCTTCGAAGACGAATGGAATGCGTGCGATCGCACGCACGATGCGCTCGGAGAACGCCTTTGCCTCGTCATCCGAGATATCGGGGGCGAGGATCGCGAACTCGTCTCCGCCCAGGCGCGAGAACACTTCGTTGCGCCGGACCTGTGCCGATACTTCGCCGGCGACGCGGATCAGCAGTGCATCGCCGGCGCGATGACCGAACGTATCGTTGACGTGCTTGAACTCGTCGATGTCGAAGAACAGCAGTGCGACCCGCCGCTTGCGGCGCTCGCCGCTGGAGAGCATGCGCATGAGCTCTTCCTGGAAGCGGTGGCGGTTGTACAGCCCGGTGAGTGCATCGCGCTCGGCGAGATAGAGGATCTGATTGGCGGTCTGCCGCTCGCGCGTTACGTCCTCGAACAGCCATAGATAGCCCACCATCTGCTCGGTGGAGTCGCGTACCGGATAGCCCACGCGCATGATCAGGCGTCCGTCCGACATGCCGATCTCCATCGGCGATGACGGCTTGCCGTCCTCGGCCAGGCGCAGCAGATCCAGCAAGGCGTCGTCACCGCGCGTCAACCGCTCGGTGGTCTGCACCAGGAGCGCAGCCGCGTCCATGCCGATGAAGCGCGTCCTGCTGCGGGTGAGCAGCCACACTTGCTCGAAGGCGGGATTCGAGTAGATCACGCGGTTGTTGCGGTCGACGAACAGAATGCCGACCTGCATCGCGTTGAGCAGCGCGTTCAGGCGGGCGCGCTCGTCGCTCGCGAGAATCAGATATTCCTTCTGGATGGCGTTGGCGCGCTCCAGCTCCCGCAGCGTGTCGGAGAGCTTGTTCTCCGCCTCGCGGCGGCCCGTGATGTCGT
>JBGQKF010000233.1:0-7121 GCA_041499435.1 Gammaproteobacteria bacterium | reverse complement strand
GAAATGAACGGAAATCGGCAGCGCAGTACGGCACCTTCCCGTGCCGGCTCACTCTAAGGCATATTGAGAACGCTGCGTATCGAAATTAATGCCGCTGCGGCCGCATGCCCGAGGCATCGCGCCCAGGATGGAACTGTTCCGGTTTGCGGCTGCAATGTTTTATGATGTCGGTCGGCCGCCGAACCCTATGTTTTGAAATGCGGCTGCGCACGGCGCTGCTCACGACTTTGCTGGAGACCCTCCCCCTATGATGGGCTTGGTGCGGCTTGCTCTACGCCGCCCTTACACGATAGCGATTCTTTCGCTTCTGATCCTGCTTCTTGGCGCCTTGGCCATGCAGCGGATGGTGGTCGACTTCTTTCCCAAGATCAATATTCCAGTTGTTTTCGTCGGCTGGAATTATCCCGGTCTGTCCGCCGAAGAGATGGAGCGCCGGGTGGTGATTATCAGCGAGCGCGCCTATTCGACGACCGTAAACGGGATCGAGCGGATCGAGTCGCACTGCATTCCCGGGACCGGCCTGGTGAAAGTGTACTTCCAGGAGGGAACCGATATCGGTGCCTCGATTGCGCAGATGAACGCCGTGAACGGCACCATCCTGCGCATTCTGCCGCCGGGAATAACCCCGCCGCTGATCATTCAGTACGACGCGGCTACAGTGCCCATCGTACAGATGAACTTCTTCAGCAACAGCGTCCCCGAAGGCGCGCTGTTCGATCACGCGCTCAATTTCGTGCGCGTGAAACTGTTCACGATCCCGGGTTTGACGGTGCCGGCGCCGTTTGGCGGACGCCAGCGCCAGGTGAATGTCGATCTCGACCCGACGTTGATGCAGTCGAAGGGCGTCTCCCCATACGACGTCGTTAACGCTCTGCAGACTTCCAACGTGCTGGCGCCGGCCGGGACCGCGCGTATCGGCAGCATCGACTACAACATCATGACCAATGCGAGCCCGGCGGCGGTCGACCAGTTCCGGGACATGCCGATCAAAGTGGTCCATGGCGTGCCGGTGCTGCTTTCCGATGTGGCCAAGGTCGGCGACGGGTTCGCTGAGCAGACCAACATCGTGCACGTAAACGGGAAGCGTGCGACGTACCTCACGATCCTCAAGCATTCTGACGCCTCCAGCCTGACGGTCGTCGATTCCACCCGCGCTTTGCTGCCCGATATCCGCAAGGCCGCGCCGCCCGACGTCGATATCAATCTCGACTTCGACCAGTCCGTGTACGTGCGCTCCGCAATACGCAACGTGGTGAGCGAGGCGGTGATTGCTTCGCTGCTCGTATCCTTGATGGTGCTGCTGTTCCTCGGCAGCTGGCGCAACACGATCGTCGTTATTACTTCGATCCCGCTCGCTATCTTTGCCGGCATCCTGGGACTCTATTTCACCGGCCAGACCATCAATCTGATGACGCTCGGCGGCCTCTCGCTCGCTACCGGTATTCTGGTGGACGATGCTACCGTCGCCGTGGAGAACATTCACCGTCATCGAAGTATGGGGCAGCACCTCATGATCGCCATCCTGGACGGTTCGCGCGAGGTCGCGCTGCCGCGAACCATGGCCACGCTGGCCATCGCGATCGTGTTCATTCCGGTGGCGTTTCTGTACGGTGTATCGAAGTATCTATTCATTCCTCTCGCCCTGGCCGTGGTTTTTTCGCTGATGGCGTCCTACTTTCTGTCCTTCACGCTGGTGCCGATGCTCTCCCGCCAGCTTCTCGCGAGCGAGCGTCACAGCGAGCACGGACTGGCAGCGCGGCTCAATCAATACCGCGAAAATACGCTCGACGGCCTGCGTGACGGCTATGGGCATGTCATGGAAGTGGTGATGCACCATCGGCCGTTCGTGCTGGTCTGTCTGCTGCTCATCGGTACCGTAAGCTTTTTCCTGCTGCGTGTGGTCGGCACGGACTTTTTCCCGACCGCCGACGTCGGCATCCTGAAGCTGCACTTCCGCGAGCCGATCGGTACCCGCATCGAGGACACCGAGAAGATCGTGCTGCGCGTGGAGGACGAGATTCGCAAGCTGATTCCGGCAAGCGAGCTCGGCAGCATCAACGACATGGTGGGCGTGCCGCTTTTCTACAACCTCGCCTTCGTGCCGACCGACAACATCAGCGGCATGGATGCGGATATCCTGATTTCGCTCAAGGGCGAGCATCGGCCGAGCGACTATTATCAAAGGCTCATCCGCGACAAGATCCCGCCGCTGTTCCCGGGTACGTCTCTCTACTTTCAAAACGCCGACATCGTGACGCAGGTCCTCAACTTCGGGTTGCCGGCGCCGATCGATATTCAGATACAGGATTCGAACTTCGAGCGCGCTCAGCGCTACGCCGGAAAGCTCAGAACGGAGCTCGAGCGCGTGCCCGGGGTCGTCGATCTGCGGCAGATTCAGGTGTTGAACTACCCGGCGATGCGGGTCAACGTCGATCGATTGCGCGCCGCGCGCCTGGGCCTCACGGCACGCGATGTTGCCAACAGCCTGCTCACGTCGCTCTCCTCCAGTATACTGATCGCGCCGTCGTATTTTCTCGCGCCCAACGGCGTGAATTACGTCGTGTCGGTGCAGACGCCGATCCGCAAAGTCGAGTCGGTCGAGCAATTGATGAGTACCTCCATTACGCAGGCAGCCGGGGCGATCATCGACGGGACCCCCAATCCGGCCATCAACGCTCCGTTGTCGGCCCCGGTGAGCCGCCTGGCGAACTTCGCGAGCCTCAAGCCCGAAACCAGCTATCAGTCGGTGAGCCACTACACCGTGCAGCGTGTGATCGACCTGGCGGCCAACATCGAGGGACGCGACCTGGGCGGCACGGTTAGTGAAATAAAAAAAGCCATCGAGAAGATTACCGGCGAGAAGGACTTTCCGCCGACGTCGAAGATCCTGATCCGCGGTCAGTTCCAAGTGATGGAGGCTTCATTCAGCAGTTTGTTCTTCGGTCTGCTGCTGGCTATCGTGCTGGTGTATGCGTTGCTCGTGATGCTCTTCCAGTCCTGGGTGGACCCATTCATCATCATGATGGCCGTGCCCGGTGCGCTGATCGGCATCTTGTGGATGCTGGCGTTGACCGGCACCACGCTCAACGTCATGTCGCTCATGGGCGCGATCATGGCGGTGGGGATCGGCGTATCCAACTCCATCCTGGTGGTGAGTTTCGCCAATGACGTGCGCGTTGCTCATCCCGAGATGACCGTGCTGGAAGCCGCGATCGAAGCCGGCAGGACTCGTCTGCGTCCGGTGCTGATGACCGCGCTTGCGATGATCATCGGGATGGTGCCGATGGCGGTCGGGCTGGGCGAGGGCGGCGAGCAGAACGCGCCGTTGGGACGCGCGGTGATCGGGGGTCTCGCGATCGCCACGGTGGCAACGCTGTTTGTGGTTCCGGTGATCTACACATTCTTGCGCCGGGGTAGACCCGTTTCGCATGAGCTCGATACGCGCTTCGAGGCCGAAGCGCGTGGTGAAATATTCGGAGGGCACTGATGGCGTTCGAGCGCCGCGATTCGTTTTTTGTGTTCTATGTGATCGCCTTCGTATTCGTGGCGATCGCTGCTGGCGCGGTATACCTGTTCTGGAGCGGCAAGACCAAGCGCCTGGAGGAGGAAGGTAAGGCGCGCGCCGCAATAGTCGATCAAGGCCCGCTGGTCGCGACCGCCATGTCCGTGCGCGGGCCCGATTTCCGCAAGGTCGCACTGCTGGGCGAGGCGCGTCCGTACAAGACCGCGACACTTTATGCCAAGGTGAGCGGATACCTGGCGCGCATTGCGGTCGATGCGGGCGATCGCGTAAAGGCAGGCCAGTTCATCGCGGAGATCAACTCACCGGAGCTCGACGCGCAATATCGCGGTGCTACCGCGGCGCTGGATAATCGGCGCAAGCTCGCGGAGCGCACGCGCGATCTCGCCGAGAAAGGTTTCTTCTCACAGCAGGCGCTCGACAACGCGGACACCGATGTGCGCACACAGGAAGATGTCGCCAAGGAAATCCGCACCATGCAGAACTACCGCGTGCTGGTGGCGCCTTTCGCGGGCGTGGTGACCACCCGTTATGTCGATCCCGGCGCGTTGGTCACCAACGCCGCGAGCAATCAGACGGCGGCGCAACCCGTGGTCGCCATCTCCGATACATCGAAGCTGCGGGTCACGGTGTACGTCGATCAGGTGGACGCGAGCTTCATCAAGCCCGGCACCCGGGTCGAGATCACCGATTCGAGCAATCCCGCGGTCAAAGCCGAGGCAACCGTCAGCCGCACCAGCAACGAGCTCGATCCCAGAACGCGCACCATGGCTACGCAGGTGGACTTCGACAACAGCAACGGCACCTTCCTGTCCGGAGCGTTCGTGGCAGTGTCTTTGCTGATCCCGGCAAAGAGCTTTATCGAGGTTCCGGTTGCGGCGTTGATCACGCGTGAGGGCAAGAGCCTGGTAGCGGTGGTCGGCGAGGACAAGCGCCTCAAATTCACGCCGATCGAAGTTGCGGGCACCGATGGGAAGGTGATTCGGATTGTCAGCGGCATAGGGGAGGGTGTGCGGGTTGCACTCAACGTGCCCAATACGGTCTCCGACGGCGCCAAAGTGAATCCGGCGCCACCGACGCCAGCGCCTGGAGCGCCGCCGGCCGCGGCTGCCAGTCCTCCGGCCCCGCAAGGGCAACCGGCTGCTAAGCCAGGGGCGAATCCACCGGCGTCGACGCCGGTGCAGCCGATCACTCCGGCTCGCTGAGCATCCGCTTTGATCGGATCGCGCCCTCGCGCACGCCGGGGGCGCGACTCCCGCTATCCGCAGCGGGTAATGCAGGATCCGGATCGCTATAATGGGCCGATGTCGGATTCCAACCCTTCCCGCAGCCATCACGACATGGGCGGCCAGCCCGCCGGTGCCGTGCAGCGCACCGAGCACGACTACTCGCTCTGGGAAAAGCGCGTCGACGCCATGCTCGTCCTGCTGGCCGGCAAGGATCGGAAGCTGATGACGGTCGATGAGCTGCGCAAGAACGTCGAAGCCATCGGTCTGGACGCCTACGACAAGATGAGCTATTACGAGCGCTGGATTCATTCCATCGCGCAGACGCTGATCCAGCGCGGTGTCATCTCCATCGAAGAGCTGGGCCGGAAGATGGCCGACGTGGAAGCGCGCAATGACAAGGGCGAGATCTGAAGTGGCAGCGGCAGCGCCGGCGAGCGCGAGCGTGCCGGCCCATTTCAAAGCTGGCGACCGCGTGCGCGTGCTGGAGCTATTTCCGCTCGGTCATGTGCGCACGCCCTGGTATATCCGCGGAAAGAGCGGTACGGTCGAGCGCCTGTGCGGCGCGTATCCGAATCCCGAAGAACTTGCCTATCACCGTAGCGGTCTGCCGGCCCAGCCGCTTTACCGCGTGCGCTTTTTGCAGCGCGATGTGTGGCCCGATTATCACGGCAACGCCACCGATACGGTGGACCTGGAGATTTACCAGCACTGGCTGGAAGAAGTGCCCTGACTCGTGACTCGTGATTCGTGACTGGTGATTCGTACTACCCGATCTCCCGAATCACGAATCACCAATCACGAATCACGGTAGTTATCACGAATCACGGACTCTTATGCCACACGACCACGATCATCCCCACGAAACCCGCCCCGACGCACCGGACCATCTCACCTACTATCAGACGATGGAAGTTGCAGTTCGCGAGTTGCTGATCGAAAAGGGCATCGTCACCGCGGACGATGTGCGGCGTCAGGTCGAAGACATGGACGGGCGCAACGCTGGCATGGGCGCGAAGATGGTGGCGCGTGCCTGGGTTGATCCAGCGTACAAGCAACGCATGCTGAGCGATGGCAATGCCGCTGCGGAAGAAGTCGGCCTCGATCGCGGGTTGTACAAGCTGGTGGTGGTCGAGAATACACCGCAGCAGCATAACGTCATCGTGTGCACGCTGTGTTCATGCTATCCGCGCTGGCTGCTCGGCCTGCCTCCCGATTGGTACAAGAGCCGGAACTATCGCAGCCGCGTGGTCAACGAGCCGCGTGCCGTGTTGCGCGAGTTCGGATTGGAGCTTCCTCACCACATGACCGTGCGCGTGCATGATTCCAACGCCGACATGCGCTATCTCGTACTGCCGATGCGGCCAGCGGGCACGGACGGATTCAGCGAGGAGCAGCTTGCGGCGATCGTCACGCGCGATTCGATGATCGGGGTGACGGTGCCTGCAGTTGGCTAAAGGTAGATCTACTGCTTGAGTCTGAGCAGGTTAAAAGTCGGCACTGGCTTCAGCAGACCTTTGAGCTGCAGCTCCCCAACTGGCTCTACCTCGACCAGATCTTCGACTGACGCCAGTACCCGCTGCGCGATCAAAATCTGCCCGGGCTTGGCTTCGCTGCATAGGCGTGCAGCCAGGTTGGTCACATTACCGATGGCGCCATAGTCCCACCGCCCTTCGAAGCCCACTGCGCCAATCGTCGCATAGCCTTGGGCGATGCCCACACCGAACCCGAGATCGAAGCCGCGCTTGCGCCACTTCGCCGTCAGATCTGCGAGGCGCTCTCGCATCACGAGGACCATACGCACCGCGCGCAACGCCGGATCAGGGACCTGTACCGGATCGTTGAAGAACACCATCATGCCATCGCCGGCGAAACGCTCGAGCGTGCCTTCGTGCGCGAGAATCACGCGCCCCATCTCTGCATGATACTCGCGCAACACGCCCATGATCTCCTCGGGCTCCGTGGTCTCCGCGAACGCGGTGAAGCCGCGCAGGTCCAGGAAGACGACGGTGACCTCGCGGCGATGGCTCTTCAGCGGGTCGTCGGCGCCTCCGCTCAGGATCAGTTCAGCGAGCTGCGGAGAGAAGAAGCGCTTGAGCCGGCTCAAGTTCTCCAGTTGCGCAAGCTGCTCGCTGACGCGCTGCTCGAGCGTACGGTTCCAATCTTGAATCGTGTCGTGCAGTCCCTTGATCCGCAGCATCGACTTGACGCGCGCCACCAACGCGGTGTGATCCACCGGCTTGGTGAGGTACTCGTCGCCGCCGGCCTCGAGAGCGGTTACGATGTCCTTCGAATCCGACTTGGCAGTGACTAGCACGATCGGAATGAATGGCTGGGACGGATCGCCGCGCAATCGACGGCACACTTCGATCCCG
>JBGQKF010000232.1:0-7129 GCA_041499435.1 Gammaproteobacteria bacterium | reverse complement strand
TGTATATGGACACATCGCCTGCCATCATGCCATTGCCTGTGTCGGAGAAACCGGCGGGTGCATGCGTCATGATGCGCATTCAACATTTCGTAATGATGTCCGTATTGCTGCAGTGAGCCCGACCCAGCCGCTCAGAGGTCGTGGCGAGGCTCGCTGCTGGCTCAAATGCGCGAGGCCAAACGCTGTGCTTTGCCTTTTTCCGAAAGCGCCTGCGCCATCGCTTGCGACAGACCCGGCAGGTCAAGCGGCTTGGTGAGGATGCATTCGATGCCGGCGAGCGCCGCGTCCTGCTCCAGCAACGGCCCCATGTAGCCGCTCACCAGAATCACAGGCAGCTCCGGACGCACTGCGCGTAACCGCTGTGCGAGCTCAATGCCGGTGATGCCCGGCATCACCTGATCGAGCAGCGCTGCATCGAAGCGTAGCGGATCGGCTGTGAACTCCTGCAGCGCCGCGTCCGCACGTGTGAACCCGGCCGGCTCGTAGCATAGTGCGGCGAGCATTTCCTCGGCGAGCAGCATCAAGAAGCGCTCGTCGTCGACGATCAGAATGCGCTCGCCCTGCCCACGCGTCCACGAACGAGCCTGATCCACCGCTTCGATCGCGGGCGTGTCCGAGCGCGGCAGGTAGATCCGAAAGCAGCTGCCCTGATCCGGACTGCTGCTTACATCGACCGCGCCACCAAGCTCCGAGATCATTCCGTGCACCAGCGCCAGCCCCAGCCCGGTTCCGATACCGGCCGCTTTGGTGGTGAAGAACGGCTCGAAGATGCGCTGCATGGTCTGCGGCTCCATTCCGCAGCCGGAATCCTCGATGGTAAGGCGTGCGTAACGTCCGGCCGGCAAATGGCCATGCGAGAGTGAGCGCTCCTCAGCCAGGTCGGTCGTGTCCACCGCCACGCTGAGCACCCCGCCGGCGGGCATTGCGTGGATTGCGTTCGTGCAAAGGTTCATCACCAGCTGATGGATGTGCGTGGGATCGGCGATCACCGTAGGCGGCTTGCGGTCCACGGGCCGCGTGCGCAGCTCGACATGATCGGGCAGAGCTGCGCGGACCAGATCCAGCGTCTCGTCTACAGCGGCCTGCAGGTTGAGCGCGTCCGGCTTGCCGCGCGTGGTCCGGCTGTAGCTCAGAATCTGGTCCACCAGCGCGCGTGCACGATGCGCCGCCTTCATCACGCTGGTCACGTGGCGGCGGATAATCGTGTTGTCCGGTGGAGCGGCCAGCGCCATCTCCAGATAGCCCAGCATCGCCGCCAGGATATTGTTGAAGTCATGCGCGATGCCCCCGGCCATGGTGCCGATAGCTTCGAGCTTCTCGCCCTGGCGCAGACGCGACTCGAGCCTGGCACGCTCGGCCTCGACGCGCTTGCTCTCAGTCAAGTCGCGGTAGATGGCGTAGCTCGCGATCGGGCCACTGGCGGTGACGATCGGCGCACTCAGCATCGACACCTGCAGACGCCGGCCCTGGCGATCGATACACTCGGTCTCGCGACTGGTGCGCCGTCCATCAGCCACCGCCTGCGCCGAGCGCTGCGCATCCTGCTGCAGGTCTTCGGGCACGATGAGCTGCGCGAGCACGAGCCCCATCGACTCGCTGCTGCTGTAGCCGAACATGCGTGAGAATTCGCGGTTGACGCGCGTGATGCGGCCTTGCAGATCGAGCATGACGATCGCTTCGGGGGCGCTTTCGAACAGTTCATCGAGATGCGCGCTTTGCACGCGTAGCCGCGCCTCGGCGCGCTCGCGCCGGCGCAGCTGGCGCAGCACCAGCCACATGAGCAACAGCACACCCGAGCACAGCAGCGTCGTGCGCGCAGCGCTGTGCAGCGCCGAGACGTGCCACGCGGCCAGCACCGCGGATTTGTCTGCGCTGGCGATGACCGCCATGGGCAAGCCGGGCACCGCCTCGGCCGCAAAGATGCGCTCTTCGCCATCGAGGCTGCCATGCCGCAATCGGGTCTCGCTTCCGCGCCCTTCGAGCAGCTCCCGATACAACGGCTCAGAGAGCCGCGTGCCGGCCGCATTGCCGGCCGACGGAAAGGCCGCGAGCAACAACGCGTCGCGCTGCAGGAGCTGCAAGTGCCGTCCCGCGCCCAAATCCACCGCGGCGTAGAAGCGCTGAAAGTACGAAAGATCGAGATAAGCGACCACCACGCCCAGAAAGCTGCCGTCGCGTGGCTGGATGCGACGGCTGAGGGCCACCGTCCAGCGCCCGCTGCCCGGCTCACGGAAGGCCTCGGAGACGAACACGCCCGGCGCGCGCCCGTCCCGATGGATCGCAAAGTACGGGCGACTCGCAGTCGAAATCCCCGCGGAGGGGTGCTCGCCCGCGGCCGCAACCACGGCTCCGCTCGCATCGATAATAGCGAGCTGCTCGATCTGTTCGATGGCGATGATGCGATCGCGCAGACGCTGTTGCAGCGCCTGACGGCCGGACGGGAGCCCGAGCATGCCCGCGTCCGCAGCGGTGTCGCGGACCACCACGTCCGCCGCCTGCACAGCGCGCGCGGCTTGTTCGGCAAGGACGCGCACCAGGCTCGCCAAGTCGCGCTCGGCCGTCTCGATCACGATGTCGTGCCGGCGCACGACGTCGTACACCTGGAACGCAGCGATCGCCACCACGATGAGCACGCACATCCACCACAGTGCGTGTTGGCGGCGCGTATCCGCATAAGGGGAGCCGCGTTGGGTCCGGTTCCATTCGAGCGCCGGTGCCGGCGCACGGTGCACTCGATCGAGCATCTTCCTGTGTCTGTGGTGCCTAGTAAGGTGAGCTTACACCAGGCGCGCCCGATGTACTGGTCGCAATCGAGCGCTTAGTCCCCGGTCGGGGAGATGCGAAACTCCAGAACATCGGGCCGCTGCGTGAGCGTCTGAGCCAGACGCCCCGCGTTAGCCCGATCCATGGTCCGGATCACCATGCGGTACTCGAACGATTCGCCGTCGGCAACCAGGCGATAGCTCAAGTTCGCGATGCTGAACTGATGCTCGGCGATCAGCACACGCAGGTCCGCTTCCGACATGATGCGCTCGCGCGGGAATCGCAGGCTATGGTGGGCGTAATACTGAGTAGGCATCGCCAGCTCGATCCGGCGGAAGGCGGCCAGCGTGCCCAGCGTAAGCAGCACCGCGAGCGCCGCCGGAAACCAGAAGCCGACGCCGAGCAGAATGCCGATCGCGGCGGTCATCCAGATCGAGGCGGCGGTGGTGAGCCCGCGCACCGACAGCCCTTCTTTCATGATGACACCGGCGCCGAGGAAGCCGATGCCGGTCATGATGCCTTGCGCCATACGCGTCGGATCCACCGCGACCCGCTCCAGCGCCCCCGGTGAGAACCATCGCCACTGATACAGGGTCACCAGCATGAGCAGGCTCGAAGCCGTGCACACCAGCGCGTGCGTGCGGAAGCCGGCAGGCCGGCCGTGAAAGCTGCGCTCGAAACCGATCACCCCGCCGGCGAACACGGCTGCGATCAGCTGCAGCGTAATGTGAAGGTACTCGGCAGTCATCGACTTCTCCAGTTGCCCGCCGCCGATCTTACGGCGAACGGGCGGCGGCGATTGCTGCAAATTGGCGACGACGCCGGCGGCCAGGTTACAAATTGTAATCACACATGCCGGCCGCTCTGTCTATACTCCACGAGGTCGCCGCTCGGATCTTCCATCCCGCCGCCCCGGGCGGCGAAGTACGAGGTTAAGTTCGCATGAGCGTTGCACCACATATCCTGATCGTCGACGATGACGCCGATGTGCGCCAGATGATCGCCGACTACTTGGCCGAGTTCGATCTGCGCGTGTCCGCGGCCGCGGATTCACGCGCGATGCGCCAAGCGCTGGACAGTGGCGTGGTCGATCTGATCGTTCTCGACCTGAGGCTCAATCAGGAAGACGGCATGATACTGGCGCGCGAGCTGCGTGCACACTCCAGCATACCGATCGTCATGCTCACCAGCCGCAAAGACGACGCCGATCGCATCATGGGCCTCGAGCTCGGCGCTGACGACTACGTCACCAAGCCGTTCAACCCCCGTGAGCTGCTGGCGCGCATACGCACCGTTTTGCGCAGGACCAGCGCGCATGCGGTGAAGGGCGATGGCAAGACCCCGCGCGCCTATCGGTTTTCCGAATGGGAGCTCGATCTGCGCACTCGGCGCCTCAATTGCGCAGGCAAGCTGATCGAGCTTACGCACACCGAGTACGACCTGCTGATGGCATTCCTGGGCGCACCCCAGCGCATCTTGTCGCGCGAGCAGCTGCTGGAGCTGATTCGCGGCGACGACAGCGAAGTATTCGACCGCAGTATCGACGTGCAGATCCTGCGCTTGCGGCGCAAGATCGAGCCGGACCCGAGCCGGCCGGCGTTGATCAAGACCGAACGCGGTCTGGGCTATTCCTTCAGTGCAAAAGTAGAAGCCATTCCCTGAAACCGGTTGCGCACGTCGGTTGAATCGCCGCGCGCATCGACATCACGCGTCCTGCGTGGTGCGGCGGCTCGCTCAAGCTACCCGACCCAAAGCACGCTGCGCCATATGCGCTGCGACATCGCGCATCGACTGCGGCAAGCGCTGAGCGGCTCAGCCAAGCGTACTCACGTCTGCATTACAAACTGACATCGTCCGCGCGATTTTGCTCGATATACTTTTCACGAAAGCACGCATTCGTAGACTTGGACGCGCTCAGCATGCAGGTACATCTAAAAGTACGTGAGCTTCTTCCCAGAGATTCCGGTGGCCTTACCGCAGCCTTGCGTAGCGGAGGAAGCGACGCCGTCGTTGTGTCTCATGGCCTAGCCGGTCACCGCACCGCATCAAAGAAGTGCGGCGAGTCATCGACTCGCCGCCTAACGCCCAGGTTGGTAGGAACGCCGGGCGGGGGTATGCAATCTCTCGCGGTTCACGAACAGCAGTCCGCGCTCCACGAATGACTGCAGAACCGATACTACGTTGAGCGCGTTACATGCAAATGTTGGTAACGGCTCGCTTGTTACTGAGTGAAATGGCCGCGTAACACACGCAGGCGACAGGGGCGGGTATGCGGGGCGCATCGGACACGCGATGCACGTATCGTGTGCAAGCGTCGGCCGTGTCGTCAGCGAGCGTGGTGGTTCATCGAGGCGGCTGCGGGACTTAGAACTGGTGGTTCTCGGCGTCAAGCCGAGGTCAACAGAGCAACGGCGTTCGAACTTCAACAGTCTGGGAGGTGATGGTCATGAGAAAGGCTTACGGCATCATAGCCACTGTCGCGCTGGCCGCGTCGGCGGCGTTTTCCTGTGCGTCCGCGTACGCGCAAAACTGTTCGGTGTGGCTGGTGGAAAGCAGTCGTTTCATGGGGGTGCCATTCGGCGCATTCATGCCCGACCGTGCCTTCGTCCCCGGCAGCAATAACCCGATGAACAACATCAACACAGTCGATCTGCCGGTGAACGTCGGCGTGATCAAGTGCGGTAAGGAGCTGATCCTGTACGATAGCGGGTGGAAGCAGCAGGACTACCAGAAGATGACCGGCTCGGAGCATTGGGCACCGCTGCCAGACCAACTGAAGCTGCTCGGCTTCAACGCCAACGACGTGACCAAGATTGTCGTCGGTCATGCGCATTGGGATCACGCGGGACAGTTGATGGACTTCCCCAACGCGGTGCTCTACATCCAGAAAGAAGAGTTGAAGGGCATCGAATGGGCGCTCAACTATCCCGAGACGCATATCAAGGCGGTGAATACCGACAAGGGCGGTTGCATGCGCACGCCTGCTTGCGGCTATCCGCCAAAGACGTTGGATGAAGTCTACGGCAAGGTGCTCTCCGGCAAAGCTGTGATCGTCGATGGCGAAGCGGATATCGCGCCCGGCGTGAGAATCCACCCGGCGTTTCGTGCCCATACCGCCGGGTCGCAACTGCTGGAGGTGCCAACGAGCGTCGGCAAGCTGGTGTTCGGATCGGATGCGTATTCGGACTGGGAAGGCATCCGCGACTGGATGATCGCCAACCCGCAGCAGACCGATACCGTGCAGCAGTTCCTGGCCTACGAGAAGTGCTACAAAATCACCGGAGGCTATCAAAACTGCGTTGCCGCTCACGAACCTTTGTCGTACACCGATAAGTATCCGCTCACGAAGAACTCCTGGGTCGGCATCAACGGCTCGCGAATGGCCGAGATCGCGCTTGCGCCGGGCGAATCTTCGCGCAAGCCACGTTGAGTTTCCTAAACTAACCAAGTAGTCTTCTGCAAGCTGCGAGGAGCGTGAAGTTTCAGCTCCCCGCAGCTTAATGATTGCCATTCGCAAGAAGCCTAACAACGGAAGGAGGAGATTCATCCATGGAAATGACGAGGCGCACATTTCTGACGACTGCTGCCGCGACCACTGCGGCAGCGGCCACCGACGCGTTGGCCCTCAACAAGTATGCTACAGACCGCGATTGGACCGGTGAGGTGACTGTCACCTATCCTGATCCGGCCTGGGAGGTGATGGACAAGCGCTTCACCGCAAGGCAAGGTAATGCGACCCTGCAGCGCATTTGGCACGGGATGGGCAACAACGCCGCCCTGTGGCTCGAAGGCCCGGCTTGGTTCGGGGACTGGGGCTGCTTCATCTGCAGCGACATCCCGAACCATCGCGTGCTGCGCTGGTCGGAGGACGACGGCCATGTGAGCGTGTACCAGACCGAGTCCGGCTACTCGAACGGGCACACGCGCGATAACCAGGGCCGGCTGATCGCGTGCGAGCACGACACGCGCCGGGTGCGACGCCGCGAGTACGACGGCACCTGGACGATCCTGATGGACAACTACCAGGGCAAGAAGCTCAATGCGCCCAACGATGCCGCCGTGCACGCCGACGGCTCGATCTGGTTCACCGATCCGGGCTATGGCATTCTCGGGCCGTACGAAGGGCACAAGGCGGAGTTCGAGCTGCCCACCCGCGTGTATCGCCTGGATCCAAGCGGCAACGCGACGGTGCTGGTCGAATCGATGAAGCGTCCGAATGGGATCTGCTTCTCTCCGGACTTCAAGAAGGTTTATGTCGTGGATACCGGCGCGACCGATGGACCGCAGTATCCTGCCAATATCATGGTATTCGATGTAACAAATAACGGAACGGGCGTAGCCAATGGCAAGCAGTTTGCGGACTTCA
>JBGQKF010000231.1:0-7140 GCA_041499435.1 Gammaproteobacteria bacterium | reverse complement strand
CGGCTTGTCTGCGACATCGACCATATGTGCCTGACCGTCGGCGTCGAAATGCGTAAGTTTGTTCATTCGTCCGAGACGGGCGAGGGCAGGAGCATGGGTGTTCGCGGTAGTGATTGAAGCGCACGCAGAACTGGACATCAACGAAAGGTATCATAGCACTATGCGAACAGTGCTCGTATTTGCCGTGTTGCTCTTGCTGGTGCCGATCGGGCGCGCGGCCGACGAGTTGCCGGAACTGGGCGACGTATCGCGCACCACCATCACTTTGCAGCAGGAACGACAACTCGGCGAGCAGATCATGCAACAGATCCGCGCGCTCCCGCAGTTCCTGGATGATCCTGAGGTGACCGACTACGTGAACGCGCTGGGCTACCGGCTCGTGGCCCACGCGCTCAACGTAGAACAGCAGTTCGAATTCTTTGTGATCCAGGATAAGAGCGTCAACGCCTTCGCGCTGCCCGGCGGGTTCATCGGCGTCCATACGGGATTGATCACGATCGCGAGAAGTGAGTCGGAACTAGCGGCGGTGCTGGCGCACGAAATCGGCCACGTCACACAGCGGCATATCGCGCGACTTTTTACACAGCAAAAGCAGGCTGGCATTGCGTCGATGGCGGCTTTGGCGCTGGCCATCCTGGCCGCGCGCTCCAGCCCCGACTTGGCGCAGGCAGCGGTGGCTGGAGCGCAGTACGCCTCGGTGCAGACAGGCCTCAATTTCACTCGGGACAATGAGCGCGAGGCCGACCGGGTAGGCGTGCAGGTGCTGGAGAAGTCTGGATTCGATCCTCGCGCCATGCCGGCTTTCCTGAAGTTGCTGCAGCGCTCCTATCGACTGTACGATACCAACGCGCCCTCCTATGCGCGCACCCACCCGCTGACTTACGAGCGCATAGCAGACGTGGAAAACCGGGTCGCGGATCTGCCTTACCGTCAGGTTCCTGACAGTCTGCAGTTCGAACTGGTCCGTGCGTTCCTGCGTGAGCGGGATCTCAGTGCGCGTGATGCGGTCGCCTATTTCGACGATATCCTCACTGAGAAAAAAGCGGTCAGCGACGTGCCGGGTCGATACGGCCTGGTGCTTGCACTGCTCCGGACCCGTGACTACCAGCGAGCGAACAGCGAAATGCAGACGCTTGTCGCGGAAGCACCCGATAGCGTCATGGTCGCTGTGCTCAATGGTCGCACCAAGAGTGCGTCCGGAGACGTCCGCGGTGCTATGGATGTCTACGCTGCGGCGCTGAAGCGCTTTCCGCGCTATCGCGCGCTCCACTACGACTATGCGCGGCTCCTGATCGACAACCGAAAAGGCGCCGAGGCCCTGCGGCTCTTGACAACGGCTCTGGCTAATTCGAGATCTGACCCGAAGCTTTATCGCCTGGAGGCCGAGGCGTATGGGGCCACCGGACAGAGGCTGCAGCAGCATCGCGCTCAGGCCGAGGCCTACGTCTTGATTGGCAGTCTGCCCGCTGCTATAGAGCAGCTTCAAATCGGTCTCAAGGCAGGCGACGGCGATTTCTACCAGCTTTCCAGTGCCGAGGCCCGCTTGAAGGAATTGCGCGCGTTGGACGCAGAACAGCGCAAGGAGCAGCGGCGCTAGACTTTAGAATCCTGGCATGCCGGCCCAACCCCCTCGAGAGCCGGTGAGTCCCGCCAGCTGCGTGCGTCCCGGGCGACGCTGCTCGGCAGGCACTGCCCTTGGCGCGCCTCCTCTCGCCCGACTGTCTGGCGAGTTCCCTCGGCTGACGACCCAGTTCGAGTGTATTGCGGGCTGGTCCAGTTCATGCACCGCATCGCGGACGATCAAAACGCGATCCCGACTGTCGAGCGGCAGCTCCGGGACTTGGCGTAGGGTGCGCGGGGGCGGCATTCATGGTATCGGCGTAACCGCTTGATTCACAAGACTGCATGAATGGCTATTGCGACTGAGACGGTTCCGGATAAAAACGCGGCATTGGCGCCAAAAATGCTGGAAAAAATCGGTAAATACCAGATCCTGGGCGAGCTTGGGAAGGGCGCAACCAGTGCCGTTTACCTGGGCGTGGATCCCTTCGCCAATCGCAAGGTCGCGATCAAAGTCGTGCAGCGTGATGTGCTGGGCGATAAGGAGCACGGCAAGCGCTTCCGCAAGCTCTTCCTCACGGAGGCCTCGCTGGCCGGGAAGCTCTCACATCCGCATATCTGCGCCATCTTCGACGCTGTGGCTGACGACGAAGGCAGCTATCTCGTCATGGAATATGTCGAAGGCGGCACGCTGGAGCCGCATACCAAGCACGAGAACCTGCTCAGCGTAAACAAGATCATCGAGATCATCTTCAAGTCCTCGAAGGCGCTCGATTACGCGCATCGCTACGGTGTCATCCATCGCGATATCAAACCCGCGAACATCCTGCTCGCCAAAGACACTGACATCAAGATCTCGGACTTCGGTGCGGCCCTCACCATAGCGGCCGAAACCACTCAGGTCAGCGGCATCGGGTCCCCCGCCTACATGTCGCCTGAGCAGGTCCAGGAGCAACAGCTCACCCACCAGACCGACATCTTCTCGCTCGGCGTGGTGATGTACCAGTTGCTCACCGGTAGCCTGCCGTTCAAGGCTACCAACAACTACAGCATGGTATTCCAGATCATCAACGTCGACCCACCGCCGCCCAGCATCTTTCGTCCCGACGTACCGGGTGCGGTGGATCATATCGTCAAGAAGATGCTGCAGAAGCGTCTGGAACAGCGCTATCAAACGTGGGAAGAACTGGCCCAGGACCTGGTGCGGGTCTTCAACAATCTGCAGACGCCCGAGCAGGTGGTCCCTGACACGGAAAAGTTCAACACATTGCGCCGTCTCGAGTTCTTCCGCAACTTCAACGATGTCGAAATCTGGCAGGTGCTGCACATCTCCAACTGGCACCGCATACCCGCAGAAACGACGCTGATCCGCGAGGGCGAGACCGGCACTTCGTTCTATATTCTCGCCTCCGGCGAAGTCAAGGTAACCAAGAACGACCGCCTGCTGAATGTCCTGAAAGGCGGAGAGTGCTTCGGCGAAATGGCCTACCTGGGTCGGCGCACATTTCGGCGCAGTGCCAGCGTCGCTACACTCAGCGAGATCACGGTAATCGAGATCAAAGCCGACGCATTGAATGCGGCTACAGAAGGCTGCCGGCATCAGTTCACCGCAGCCTTTCTGGAGCTGCTCGTGGCTCGTTTGGAATCCGCGGACGTTCGCCTTTCGCAGCTCCTGTTGGACCGCAACGTGATTGTCTAGGACGCGAACTTGCCGGACCGCTGGTATCATCGCAAGGTTCGAACTCAGCTCGTGATTCTTACGCCATACCGTGAACCAAGTAGATAGTGCGGGCCTGGAAGCATTGCGGGGCCACGGACGAGTGATACTCCTTGACGTGCGGACCGATGGCGAGGTCGCCCGCGGCATGATCCCCGGTGCGCGGCATATCCCTCTCAACCAGCTGCCGGCGCGCTATACCGAGCTCGATCCTAGCGCCCTAACGGTGGTCTATTGCCAGTCCGGTGGCCGCTCGGCGCAGGCCTGCAACTGGCTTGCGGAAAGGGGCTTCACGCAGTCATACAACCTGCAAGGCGGGGTGCTTGCATGGTTGCGTGAGGGTCTGACGCTCACGCCTCCCGGCTGATCAAGATCCGCTATATGACTGTTGATCGAGAGCTCGATGCACGCGGGCTGAACTGTCCTTTGCCGATTCTGCGGACCAAAAAATCGCTCAACGAGATGATCTCAGGGCAAATCCTGCGGGTGCTCGCCACCGACCCCGGTTCGGTCAGGGACTTTCAGGCCTTTTCCCGCCAGACCGGGCACGAGCTGTTGGCCTCCAGCGCCGAGGATGGGCAGTTCGCTTTCGTACTGAAGAAGAAGTGATGAAGGCATCGTCATCGGCACGCGGGAGCCGGCACCTCGGTCTGCCTAACCCGGACGCAATCCTGGTTGAGCTCGATAACGCCTTGCGCACGCTATTCGCGCCGGCTCACTCCAGTAAGCCTGTACCCGGGCATGAGTTGCCCGCGGCGCTCGATGAACACGAGGAGCGCGTGTCGAAGCAACTGATGCGCGTCGACCATGCGGGGGAGGTGTGTGCGCAGGCGCTGTATCGGGGACAGATGGCGGCGGCTCGAGATGCACGCGTGAAAACATTGCTGGCGCGCGCGGCCAATGAAGAGACCGACCATCTCGCGTGGACCGAGCAGCGCCTCATTGAGCTGGGCGGACGCAAGAGTCTGTTGAATCCGCTGTGGTACCTCAATTCCTTTGCACTCGGCGTGGCATCCGGACTGACCGGCGATCGCTGGAGTCTCGGCTTTCTGGCGGAGACCGAGCGACAGGTGGAGCAGCATCTGCAAGGTCATCTCGAGCGTCTGCCTGAGAAAGACCAGCGTAGCCGCGCCATCGTGGCTCAGATGAAGAGAGATGAAGCGCGCCACGCGACGAGCGCACGCCGGCAAGGGGCCGCACCGCTCCCGGCCCCGGTGCGCGCGGCGATGAAGCTTTTCGCCAGCGTGATGACCACGACCTCGCGCTGGCTGTAGGCCGGCGCAACCCGTACACACCGCACGGGCTGGGATCTCGTCCAAACTCCCGCGTGATCCTAACTCGCCTTGATCTCGAAGTCGTGTGTAATCTGCGCCGTCTTGCCGAGCATGATCGAAGCCGAGCAATATTTCTCGGCAGACAGGTGAATCGCGCGCTCCAGCTGTTTTGGATCGACGCCCTCGCCCGTGATTACGAAATGGAAGTGGATCCGTGTAAACACTTTCGGATCCTGCGATGCGCGCTCAGCTTCTATTTCCACCACGCACCCGCGTACCGGCTGGCGCGCCTTGCGCAGAATAGCGATGACATCATAGGCGGTACATCCTCCCGTACCGGCCAGCACTGTTTCCATCGGCCGCGGCCCGAGATTGCGGCCCCCGCCTTCGGGCGCCCCGTCCATGACAATGGCGTGATTGCTCTCGGTTTGTGCGATGAAGCTTACGTTTTCGAGCCAGCGGACAGTGAGTTTCAAGGTACCAGCTTCCTTCAGGTGAACCGGAATCGGTAAGCAGGATAAAGATTTAAAGATGGCAGGGGATAGGAGCAATCTGCACATCTCGATCGCCAGCGCTTGAGAGCGTGGCACCCGCTATAATGCAGCGCACCAAAATCGCTTGCGCATCGCAGCGCTTCAAGCCATACTTTGCCTGCGATGTGCCACTTCTTCGTGTCAAGCATCGCCTCCTCCAATCCTCCTCCTTTGGTGGAATTTAGCGCAGCCCCCGCGGGTTGCGCTTTTTCTTGGGGCTCGATAGCTATCTTGGGCACATTCGATGCACCATCTACTGCAATGCACTATCGACCTCAGGGTACATAGCGCGCCCATTTCTTCAAGATACAGTCGCGCTGCTGATTTACCAATTCCGGCAGAGGCTTAGCGTTAGAAAGCTGTAATTCGATGTAGCTTTTCGCTAAAATAGCGCGTTTTTTCTGGCTCGCGATCAAGGGTGTACGATGGAAAGAATTTGGAATGCACAGTAAGCGGCGTTTTCTACTGGCGGTTAGCAGCGTAGGCGGAGGTATTGCGGCCATCGGCGCCGCAACCCCATTCTTTCTAAGTATGCTTCCGAGCGCCCGCGCCAGGGCTGCAGGCGCCCCGGTCGAGGCCGATATATCCAAGGTCGAGCCGGGAATGATGATACGCGTCGAATGGCGGGGACAGCCGGTCTGGGTGCTGCATCGTACCCCGGAAATGTTGGAGGACGTCAAGAAAATGGACACCAGGGTGGCTGACCCTGGTTCCGATATGTCGATACAGCCCGACTACGCGAGGAACGAGTATCGCTCCATCAAGCCTGAGTACCTGGTGCTTGTCGGCATTTGTACCCATCTCGGTTGCTCGCCGACTGCCAAGCTGCAAGCGGGTCCCGAGAGCGGCCTCGGGGACGACTGGCTCGGCGGGTTTTTCTGCCCTTGCCACGGCTCAAAATTCGACCTGGCGGGTCGCGTCCTGAAGGACGTGCCGGCGCCACGCAATCTGGTCGTGCCTCCCTATAAGTTTGTAGGTGATACCCGGCTCATCATCGGCGACGAGAAGGGAGCATAAGGCAATGACAAGAGCCCAAGCCCTGCTCAACTGGATCGACGAGCGTCTGCCGGTCACCACATTCTGGAAGAGCCAGCTGAGCGAGTACTACGCGCCGAAGAATTTCAATTTCTGGTACTACTTCGGCTCGCTCGCGCTGCTGGTCCTGGTGCTTCAGATCGTGACCGGAATTTTCCTCACGATGAATTACAAGCCGGATGCGAATCAGGCTTTTCAGTCGGTGGAATACATCATGCGCGATGTACCGGCCGGCTGGTTGATTCGCTATCTCCACTCTACCGGCGCATCACTGTTCTTCGTGGTGGTGTATCTGCACATGTTCCGCGGGCTGCTGTATGGCTCGTATCGCAAGCCGCGCGAGCTGCTGTGGCTGTTCGGTGTGCTGATCTACCTCTGCCTCATGGCCGAGGCGTTTTTCGGCTATCTGCTGCCGTGGGGCCAGATGTCTTACTGGGGTGCACAGGTCATCGTGAACCTGTTCGGTGCTATCCCGTTTGTTGGAGAAGACCTCGCAATCTGGATTCGCGGCGACTATGTGGTGTCCGACGCCACCCTCAACCGCTTCTTTGCATTCCATGTGATCGCCATCCCGCTGGTATTGCTTGCCTTGGTCGCCATACACCTGGTGGCGCTCCACGAGGTCGGCTCCAACAATCCCGACGGGGTCGAGATCAAAGATAAGAAGGACGCGCACGGCCGGCCTGTGGACGGCATCCCCTTTCATCCCTACTACACGGTGAAGGATATGGTCGGCGTCGTTGTATTTCTGGCGGTGTTCTCGTTCATCGTGTTCTTTGCGCCTGAGATGGGCGGCTACTTCCTGGAGGCTAACAACTTCATCCCGGCCGATCCGCTGAAGACGCCGCCTCACATCGCGCCGGTGTGGTACTTCACCCCCTACTACGCAATGCTGCGGGCGGTGCCCGCATTTCTGGGGACACAGTTCTGGGGCGTGCTGGTGATGGGCGCTGCAGTTCTGATCTTCTTTCTGCTGCCGTGGCTCGATCGCAGCCCGGTCAAGTCTGTTCGCTACAAAGGT
>JBGQKF010000230.1:0-7145 GCA_041499435.1 Gammaproteobacteria bacterium | reverse complement strand
TCGCGGCATGGATCAAGGCGGAGATCGGCGTGGGGCCTTCCATCGAGTCGGGCAGCCAGACGTGCAGCGGGAACTGCGCTGACTTGCCCATGGCGCCCACGAACAGCAGGAGGCAGATCACAGTCATCACCGACCACTCCGCACCGGGAAAGATCTCGATCGTGGTCCCGCTGAGCTTCCCGGCCGTACCGAATACCTGGCCGTAATCGAGGCTGCCGATGTAGGTGAAGATCAGCGCGATGCCGAGCAGGAAGCCGAAGTCGCCGACGCGATTGACCAGGAACGCCTTCAGACTGGCGAACACGGCGCTCGGCCGTGTGTACCAGAAGCCGATCAGCAGGTACGACACCAGCCCCACGGCCTCCCAACCGAAGAACAGCTGCAGGAAGTTGTTCGCCATCACCAGCATCAGCATCGAGAAGGTGAACAACGAGATGTAGCTGAAGAAGCGCGCGTAACCCGGGTCGTCGTGCATGTAGCCGATGGTGTAGATATGCACCATCAGCGAGACGAAGGTGACGACCAGCATCATGAGCGACGACAGCGGGTCGATCAGGAAGCCGACATCGAAGTGCGCACCGCCGCTCACGAGCCAGGTATACACCGGGCCGTTGAAGACATGCCCGGCGCGTACGTCCTGGAACACCAGCCAGGCGGCGAGCGTCGAGATCAGCATGCCCAGGATCGTCACCGAGTGCGCGCCGCGCCGGCCGATGACCCGCCCGAACAGACCGGCGACGATGGCTCCCGCCAGGGGCGCGAGCGGGACGACGAGGTAGAGGGGGTTCATGCTTTGCATGAACGTGAAGGGTGAAGGGTGAAGAGTGAAGAGCGTAGTGTAGGTGGAGCATGCGCAAGTACGAGCCCAGTCAAACAGGGACCGCAGACCACCCGCGTATTGTTTCGGCCGGCCGGGCTAAATCGTGATAGGTCAATTGGTTTCGTATGATTCATTCACTCTTCACTCTTCACTAACCTTTCAACCGATCCCAATCATCCACATTGATCGTCTGCATATTGCGGAACAGACACACCAGGATGGCCAGGCCGATTGCCGATTCGGCGGCGGCCACGGTCAGGATGAAGAACACGAAGAGCTGTCCCGACACATCCTGCAGATAATGCGAGAAGGCGATGAAGTTCATGTTCACCGCGAGCAGGTTCAACTCGATCGCCATCAGTAGAATGATGACGTTCTTGCGGTTGAGGAAGATGCCGACCACGCTGATGGCGAAGAGGATCGCGCCCAGCACCAGATAATGCGGCAAAGCGATCGATTGCAGCGAGCTCATCGAAAGCCACCCGGGCTGTTGTTGCGAGTCACGGTTTCTCCGGCCGCATCGGCACGAGCCGCACGCGCTGCTCGCGGCGCACTGCGATCTGGTCCGCGGGCTTCTGATAGCGCGTGTCCTTGCGAGCGCGCAGGGTGAGCGCAATGGCAGCCACGATGGCCACCAGCAAAATGACCGCCGCGATTTCGAACGGAAACACGTAGTCGGTGTAGATCAACCTCCCAAGCTCCTTGGTGTTGCTGTAGCCCACCGGCTTGGGCACGGGTCCAGCCACTGCCAGAAGCCCGGCATGCCGTCCCGCCAGCACGATGGTCATCTCCGCCACCATGATGCCGGCCACCACGAGCCCCGGCACCAGATAGTCCCAGTAGCCCTCGCGCAGGCGGTCGATGTTGATATCGAGCATCATCACCACGAACAGGAACAGCACCATCACCGCGCCGACATAGACGAGGATCAGGGCTATGGCGAGAAACTCCGCCTCCAGCAGCAGCCACATCACCGCTGCGGTGCCGAACGCCAGCACGAGAAACAACGCCGCATGCACCGGGTTGCGCGCGGTGATGACGCGAATCGCCGCGAACAGCAGCATCGCCGCGAATGCGTAGAAGACGAAGGCTTGGAAGGTCATGCTTCACTCTTCATTTCATCGATACCTGGCATCTTCCGCCCGATCGCGCGCGATCTGCTCCTCGAAGCGATCGCCCACAGCGAGCAGCATCTCTTTGGTATACAGCAGATCGCCGCGGCGCTCGCCGTGATACTCCAGCAGGCGCGTCTCGACGATCGAGTCCACCGGACACGACTCCTCGCAGAAGCCGCAGAAGATGCACTTCGTGAGATCGATGTCATAGCGCGTGGTGCGCCGCGTACCGTCGGCACGCTGCTCGGATTCGATGGTGATCGCCAGCGCAGGACACACCGCCTCGCACAGCTTGCAGGCGATGCAACGCTCTTCGCCGTTGGGATAGCGGCGCAGCGCATGCAGCCCGCGGAAGCGCGGCGACTGCGGCGTCTTCTCTTCAGGGAATTGCACCGTGATCTTGCGTGCGAAGAAGTGCCGCCCCGTGAGCGCCATGCCCCGCAGAAGCTCCAACAGCAGGAACGTCCGGAAAAACTCGCGCACGTGTCGAATCATTTCCACACCCACAGTGGCGTCTGGATCCATGCGGCGACCACTACCAGCCACACCAGCGTAATCGGGATCAGCACCTTCCAGCCCAGGCGCATGATCTGATCGTAGCGATAGCGCGGGAAGGTCGCGCGGAACCAGAGGAACAGGAACAGCACGAACATGACCTTGAGCACCAGCCAGAGGAAGCTCGCGGGCACGAACGGCACCGGCGAAAGCCAGCCGCCGAGGAACATGACCGCGCAGAGCGTCGAGATCAGGATCATGTTCATGTACTCGGCCAAAAAGAACAGCGCGAAGGTCATGCCGGAGTATTCGACGTGGAACCCGGCCACGATCTCCGATTCGCCCTCTGCGACGTCGAAAGGAGCCCGGTTGGTCTCCGCGACACCCGAGATCAAATACACGAGAAACAGCGGGAAGAGCGGGATGAAGAACCACGACAGAAAGCCGTAGTGGCTCTCCTGCGCCTTGACGATGCCGCCGAGATTCATGGTCTGCGCCGCGAGCAACACGCCGACCAGGGCGAAGCCCATCGCCAGCTCGTACGCCACGATCTGCGCAGCAGAGCGCAAGCCGCCGAGGAACGCGTACTTCGAATTGGATGCCCAGCCGGCGATGATGACCCCGTACACGCCGACCGAAGTCATCGCCAGAATATAGAGCAGCCCGGCGTCGATGTTCGCCAGCACGAGCTCAGGGCTGAAGGGGATCACCGCCCACGCCGCCAGCGCCGGCGTGAGCACCAGGATCGGGCCCAGGACGAACAGCACCTTGCTGGCGCCCGAGGGCACCACGATCTCCTTCACCAGCAGCTTGAGCACGTCGGCAAACGGCTGCAGCAGACCGTGCGGTCCGACACGGTTGGGGCCGATACGCACCTGCATATAGCCGATCACCTTGCGCTCGGCGAGCGTGAGGTAGGCCACGCTCAGGATCAGCGGGATCGCGATCGCGACGATCTTGATCAGCGTCCAGATCGCGATGCCGGCTGCGCCGAAGGTGTGCTCGAAGAACTCACCCATTACGCATTCACCTTCTCGGTCGCCGGCACGCGCGTTACCGTGACCGTTTCGAACAGTGCGCCGAGATCAGAGGTGGCGGGATGAGCGCCGGGGATACGCACACAGTCTGCGGGGATACGCTCATCGAGCACGGCGCTCAACTGCGCTTCGCCGCCCTCCTGCGCGATGCGCACGCGATCGCCAGCCGCGATACCGAGCGTCTTCATCAGAGCGCTGTTCATAGACGCAACCGGCGGCGCACCATCGCGCGCCCGCTGCAGCGGCTCCGAGCGCCGCACCAGCGGGTCGGCAAAATAGCTGGGCACATCGCCGATACGCTGCACACCAGCCGGCGCCGCAGCAACCTCAGGGAGTGCCGTGCGGGCGGTGATCTCATTGCCGAGGAGGTCCCGCACTTCGCGTCCACCGAGCGCTTCGTTACGCGCTTCCTCCGCGCTGTCGTAATTGAAGCCGGACACGCCGAGCAGATTGCCCAGCACGCGCAGCACCTTCCAGGCAGGGCGGCTCTCGCCCAGCGGCCGCACGACGCCGTTGAAGCTCTGCAGACGGCCCTCGGTGTTGACGAACGCGCCGGCGGTCTCGGTGAACGGCACGATCGGCAGCAGCACGTCGGCATACTCTACGGCGCGCGTGCGAAAGGGCGACATCGCCACGACGAACTCCGCGATGCGCATGGCAGCCATCGCCTGGTGCGCATCGTGACAATCCAGCTCGGGTTCCGCGTGCAGGAGTAGATAGGCGGCGAGCGGCTGCGCGAGCATCTGTCCGGCGTTCAACCCGGCGATATCACCGAACGGCACAGCGCGTGCGATATAGCCGCCCACACTGTTGGCTGCTTCACCGAGCACACCGAAGCGCGCACCGAGCAGGCGAGCCAGCGCCAGCGCGAGCTGATGCA
Organism: Gammaproteobacteria bacterium; assembly: GCA_041499435.1. GTDB lineage: Bacteria > Pseudomonadota > Gammaproteobacteria > Burkholderiales > SHXO01 > SHXO01. The sequence continues at coordinate 2,798 of JBGQKF010000230.1, read as the reverse complement.
GCCGCGCGCCCTGCGGGTGATGCTGGGCCAGGTTGCCGAGCAGCACGCCGCCGCGCTCACCCGACGCAAGACTGTCTGCGATCGCCTGCGCTGCGTCCGAGATTGCGGCGCCACCGACCAGTTGGGCTACATCGGCGGGCACCTGCGCGCCCTTGGCCACAGCCACCGCCTTTACGATGCCGCTCAGCGCCGCGACCATGGCCGCGGGCGACACGATCGACTTGGTGCGAGTGGAGATCAGCTGGTCGTCGTCCAACACGTGCAGCAGATTGACCTGCGTGCCTTTCTTCGCCGCCTGCCGCAGCCGATGCGCCAGCAGCGGATGGTCCTTGCGCAATTGACTGCCGATGACCAGGACACGATCGAGCGCGCCGATTTCTTCGATGTGCATGCCGAGCCAAGGCGCACCCTCGAGCTTTCCGTCCAGCGTGAAATCGCTCTGACGCAAACGGAAATCGACGTTGCCGCTGCCCATACCGCGCATCAGGCGCTGCAAAAGATAAAGTTCTTCGAACGTGGAATGGGGTGAGGCGAGCGCTCCGATCGACTTCGGCCCGCGTCTCTCGACCGCGGACCTGATCCCGCGTGCAGCAAACTCCAGCGCGATCGGCCAGTCGGCTTCCTCCCACTTGCCTTCGCGCCGGATCAGCGGACGCGTGAGGCGCTGCGGTGAGTTCAACCCCTCGTACGAGAAGCGATCCTTGTCCGACAGCCAGCACTCGTTGATGCTTTCCTGCTCCATCGGCAGCACGCGCATCACGCGATCGAGCATCACCTGCACCACCAGGTTGGAGCCCAGCCCGCAGTGCGGACTCACCGAGCGGCGCCGCGCCAGCTCCCAGGTGCGCGCGTTGAAGCGAAACGGCTTCGAAGTGAGCGCCCCGACCGGGCACAGATCGATCATGTTGCCCGACAGCTCGGAATCCACCGTCTGACCGACGAACTGAATGATCTCGGCGTGCTCGCTGCGGCCGATCATGCCGAGCTCCATCACGCCGGCGATCTCGCGCCCGAAGCGCACGCAGCGCGTGCAGTGAATGCAGCGCGTCATGTCGGTCGCGATCAGTGGACCGAGGTCCTTGTTGTTCACGACGCGCTTGGCTTCCTCGTAGCGCGAGTTGCTGCCGCCGTAGCCGACCGCGAGATCCTGAAGCTGACACTCGCCGCCCTGATCGCAGATCGGACAATCGAGCGGGTGGTTGATCAGCAGAAACTCCATCACGCCCTTCTGCGCCTGGATCGCTGCGGCGGAGTGGGTCTGCACCTTCATGCCCTCGGCGACCGGTGTCGCACATGCAGGCAGCGGTTTGGGCGCCTTCTCCACCTGCACGAGGCACATGCGGCAATTGGCGGCAATCGACAGCTTCTTGTGATAGCAGAAGTGCGGGATGTAGATCCCCAGGCGATTGGCCGCCTCGATCACCGTCGAGTTGGCCGGGACCGCGATCGCCTGGCCGTCGATTTCGATGTTGACCTGTGCCTGTGCCATGTCTAGATGACGGTCCAGTGGTTCAAGCGAGCGCCGGCTCTTCGACCAGGCAGCGCTTGTGCTCGATGTGGTACTCGAACTCTTCGCGGAAGTGCTTGATGAAGCTCTTCACCGGCAGCGCGGCGGCATCGCCCAGCGCGCAGATGGTGCGGCCGGCGATGTTATCCGCCACCGAGTTCAACTTTTCCAGATCCTCGCGGGCGCCCTTGCCGTGCTCGATACGCTCCACCATGCGATAGAGCCAGCCGGTGCCTTCGCGACACGGCGTGCACTGCCCGCACGACTCTTCGTAATAGAAGTGCGACAGCCGCAGCAGCGCGCGCACCATGCAGGTGGTATCGTCCATGCAGATGACTGCCCCTGAACCCAGCATCGACCCTGCCTTCGCGATCGAGTCGTAGTCCATGTCGGTCTGCATCATCACCGCGCCGGGCAGGACCGGCATGGACGAGCCGCCCGGAATGCAGGCTTTCAGCGGGCGCCCGCCGCGCATGCCGCCCGCCATCTCCAGCAGCTTCGCGAATGGGATGCCGAGCCTCACCTCGAAACTACCCGGTCGCTCAACATGGCCCGACACCGAGAGCACCTTGGTGCCGCCGTTGTTGGGACGGCCGAGCGCGAGGAAAGCGTCGCCGCCGTTCAGAATGATCCACGGCACCGCGGCGAACGTCTCGGTGTTGTTGATGGTCGTCGGCTTGCCGTACAGACCGTAGCTCGCGGGAAACGGCGGTTTGAAGCGCGGCATGCCTTTCTTGCCTTCCAGCGATTCCAGCATCGCGGTTTCTTCACCGCAGATATAAGCGCCCCAGCCGTGGTGCGAGTACAGATCGAAGTTGAACTCCGACCCGAGGATATGCTTGCCGAGATAGCCCGCTGCGTAGGCTTCCTTGAGCGCTTCTTCAAAGCGTTCGTATACATCCCAGATCTCGCCGTGGATGTAGTTATAGCCGACACTGATGCCCATCGCGTAGGCGCCGATCGCCATGCCCTCGATCACGATGTGCGGGTTGTAGCGCAGGATGTCGCGATCCTTGAACGTGCCCGGCTCGCCTTCGTCGGAGTTGCACACTAGATATTTCTGGCCGGGGTAGTTGCGCGGCATGAAGCTCCACTTGAGCCCGGTCGGGAACCCGGCACCACCGCGCCCGCGCAGCGCGGACTTTTTCACCTCAGCGATGACCGCCTCGGGGGTGATCTTTTCCGACAGAATTTTCTTGAGCGCCTGGTAGCCGCCGCGTGCCTCGTAATCCTTGAGGCGCCAGTTGGCGCCATCCAGATCTTTGAGAATGAGGGCGTCCGGGCCATACGC
>JBGQKF010000229.1:0-7203 GCA_041499435.1 Gammaproteobacteria bacterium | reverse complement strand
TCTCTGTGTCCTCTGTGTCTTAAGTGTTGGGTTTAAGTCTTGAGGCTTAATTGAAATACCGCGACGTAGTAGACCTCGTACTCCTCGCCGCGCTCTGGGGTGGATCGTTTCTTTTCACGCGCATGGCGGTGCACGATTTCGGACCAGTGGCTCTGATCGAGCTGCGCACCGGCATCGCTGCGCTCCTCTTGCTCCCGCTGTTGTGGTGGCGTGGCGGGTGGGGCGAGTTCACCACCAATCACAGACCGATCATGCTGGTCGGCGTCATCAACTCCGCGCTGCCGTTCACGCTGTTCGCTTACGCGATGTTGTGGATCACGGCGGGATTCGCTTCTATCCTCAACGCCGCCTCTCCATTGTTCGGTGCCCTGATCGGTTATCTGTGGCTGCGGGACCGACTGACACCAGCGCAGATCGCCGGGCTCGCAATCGGCTTCGCGGGCGTCGTCCTTCTGGCTTGGGACAAAGCAGGGCTGCGTAGCAGCGGCGCCGCGCCGGCGCTCACTGCCGCATTGATTGGAACCGTATCCTACGGACTCGTCGCCAATTACACGACACGTCGCTTGCGCGGCGTAAGCACGCTCGCGATCGCCGCCGGCAGCCAGGCGGGGGCAGCGCTCGCGATGCTGCCGCTTGCCGCGTGGTGGTGGCCATCCCAGTTGCCGTCGCTCAAGGCATGGTTGGCGGTCATTACACTGGGGCTCGTCTGCACCGCACTGGGTTACATTTTGTACTTTCGCCTCATCGCCAACATCGGCGCAACGCGAGCCATCGCGGTCACCTTCCTGATCCCAGTGTTCGGTATGCTCTTCGGGGTGGCACTCCTGGGCGAGAACGTGACTGCGGGCATGTTCGCGGGCGGGGTGGTAATCCTCGTTGGAACGGCGCTAGCGACCGGATTGCTCATCGTTGCACCGATGCGCGTCAAGCCGCATGATTCGGTTTGAAGCACACACCGATCGGGAGCACACATGTTCGAAGGTTTTCGGCGCGCCAAGGCGCGCGTGGGCGAATCGGAAATCAACTATGCGGCGGGCGGCAAGGGCCCGCCGGTTTTATTGTTGCACGGCTACCCGCAGAATCTCGCTATGTGGGCACGCGTTGCGCCCCTGCTCGCGAAGAAATTCACCGTGGTCTGCGCCGATCTGCGCGGGTACGGCGATTCGTCCAAGCCGAAAGCAGATGCAGATTCGTCCAACTACTCATTTCGCGCGATGGCGGGAGATCAGGTCGAGCTCATGAAGAGTCTCGGCCACGAGCAATTCCACGTGGTTGGCCACGACCGAGGCGGGCGCACCGCGCATCGCATGGCGCTCGATCATCCCGGCGCGGTGCGCTCGCTCGCAGTGCTGGATATCGTTCCTACCTATGCGATGTTCATGGATACCAACCGCCAACGCGCCAGAGCGTATTGGCACTGGTATTTCCTGTCGCAGCCAGCGCCGTTTCCCGAGCACATGATCGGCAAGGATCCGGACTTCTTCTTCGAGACCTGCCTGGTGGGATGGGGCGCCACGCGGGTCGAAGACTTCGACCCCGAGATGCTAGCCGACTACCGGCGCTGCTGGCGCAATCCGGCGATGATTCACGGCTCTTGCTCCGACTATCGTGCCGGCGCGACCGTCGACATCGAACGCGATCAGGCGGATATCGACATCAAGGTCGCGTGCCCCACGCTCGCCTTCTGGGGGGCGAACGGGCTCATGCACAAGCTGTTCGATATCGAGCAGGAATGGCGCAAACGCTGCGCTAACGTGCGCACCGCTTCGCTGCCGGGGGGCCATTTCTTTATCGATCTGTTGCCGGAGGAGACGGCGCGGGTGCTTGGCGAGTTTTTGTCTAGTAACTAAACCCAACACTTAAGGCACAGAGGACGCACCAACGAGAACTGAAGCTACGAGATCATGCACCTTAGCGGAATGCCACGGGTTTCCCGCTGGCCGCGTTTTTCTCGTGTTCGTTTTTCTCTGTGGCCCTCTGTGTTCTCTGTGCCTCTGTGTTGAGGTCTAATTAGGGCCGCCACTCCCGATACCCATCCACCCGGCCCTCAGCATCGACCGCCTCGAGCCGCACCGGGAAACCCCACAACCGGCCCAGATGTCGCAGCACCTCGTTGGCCTCATCTTCGGCCAACGGGCGCCCGCGATAGATCTGATTGCGCAGCAGCAAAGAGCGATCACCATCGCGCTCGTACCGCGTCACCTGGATTTCGGGAAGCTGATTTTCCCGCTTGTACAGATCGGCCAGCATGCGCCGCACGCGCTTGTAGCCATGCTCGTCGTGGATGCTGTCGACCTCGAGCTCTGCCTTGCCGACGTGATCGGCGACCACGAACAGTCGGAAATCGCGAATCAGCCGCGGCGAGAGGTACTGGCCGATGAACGACTCGTCCTTGAAATTGCGCATGGCGAAGTCCAGGCTCGTGCGCCAGTCGCTGCCCGCGAGCTCGGGGAACCAGTAGCGATCCTCGTCGGTGGGGTGCTCGCAGATGCGGCGGATGTCCGACATCATCGCGAACCCGAGCGCATACGGGTTCATGCCGCGATAGCCCTCCTGATCGAACCCGCGTTGCGCAATCACGTTGGTGTGGCTGTGCAGGAACTCGATCATGAACGCATCGTTCACCAACCGCTTTTCGTAGAGCCGGTTGAGCAGCGTGTAATGCCAGAATGTGGCCCAGCCCTCGTTCATCACCTTGGTCTGGGTCTGCGGGTAGAAGTACTGCGCGGTTTTGCGCACGATCCGCACGAGCTCGCGCTGCCACGGCGCGAGCCGCGGCGAGTGCTTTTCGACGAAATACAGGATGTTTTCTTCGGGCTCGGTGGGAAACTGTCCGCTCGCGGCGATCTGGGAGGCGGGCGCTGAGGGCGGCAGCGTGCGCCAGATGTCGTCGAATTGCTTTCTCTGATGCTCTTCCAGCTCGCTCTTGCGCGCCTCGCGCTCGCGCGCCGACTGCGGCTGCGGCCGTCGATAGCGCTCCACACCGTATTCGGAAAGCGCATGGCAGGAATCGAGCACCTCTTCGACCTCGGCCATCCCGTAGCGCTGCTCGCATTCCATCACATAGCGGCGTGCGAAGACCAGGTAGTCGAGGATTGCATCGGCCTGGGTGAACTGGCGGAAGAGGTAGTTGCCCTTGAAAAACGAGTTATGTCCGTACGAGGCATGCGCGATCACCAGCGCCTGCATCATCAGGGAGTTTTCCTCCATCAGATAGGCGATGCAGGGGTTGGAGTTGATCACGATCTCATAGGCGAGACCCTGATAGCCCTTGCGATATGACTGCTCGTGGCGGATGAAAGCTTTACCGTACGACCAGTGCGGATAACCGATCGGCAGGCCACTCGACGCGTAGGCGTCCAGCATCTGCTCGGAATTGATGATTTCGATCTGGTTCGGATAAGTATCGAGCTGGTACTCGGCGGCCGTCTCCGCGATCACACGGTCGTAGCGCTCGAGCAGCTCGAAATCCCATTCCGGCCCGTGCGGCAGCGGCCCATTGGTATGGTCCGAATAGGCCGACAGCGGGCTCACAGCACCCTCCACTTCAGCATTTTCACGTTGCGAACTCTCGCGAGATGAGAGGCCGGCTCACGCATGGGCCCTTTCCTTGCGGAACAGGTCGCGGAACACCGGATAGATTTCCTGCGGCTGGAACACGCGCTTCATCGCGAAGTTGAGGTCCGCACTGCGCAGTTGATCGTACTCGACCCACAGGCTGCTCGTCCCGGGCGAGTTGTCGTCCGGCACTTCGATGTAGGCGAAATAGCGTGAGATCGGCAGCAGGTACTCGCGCAAGAACCGCGCGCTCTTGGCAGGGTCGGCGCCGAACGCATCGCCATCCGAAGCTTGCGCAGCGTAGATGTTCCATTCCGACTTAGGGTAACGCGCCGCACAGATCTGGTGCATCAGCTCGAGCGCTGAGTAGACCACCGTGCCGCCGCTCTGCGTGTCGTAGAAGAAAGTGTCCTCGTCTACCTCTTGTGCTTCATCGGTGTGGCGAATGAAGACCAGCTCCACGCGCTCGTACTTACGCGTGAGGAACAGGTACAGGAGGGTGTAGAAACGCTTGGCGAGATCCTTTTTGCGCTCGTCCATGGACGCCGATACGTCCATCAGGCAGAACATCACCGCGCGGGCCGACGGCCTGGGTACAGCTACGCGGTAGCGGTAGCGCAGGTCGACTTCGTCCAGAAACGGCAGACGCTGCAAACGCCTTTCCAGCGCGTCGAGGCGCTCGCGCAGGGCTTCGATGAAGAACTGCGGCTTGCCTTCCAACAGGGCCGCCTCCAGCTCCTCGCGTACGCTCTCGATTTCTTCCTTGACCGGGCCGCCGAGCGCAATCCGCCGCGCCAGCGCGGTTTTCATCGTCTTTGGCACGCTCAGGTTGCATGGGGTGCCTTCCTTGACGTAGCCCGCCCGCACGAACTTCTTGTCCTGCGCCTCGGCCACCGCCGTGCGCATCAGGTTGGGCAGCTCGAGGTCTTCGAAAAAGATGCTGAGGAATTCATCGCGCGACAGACTGAAGACGAAGTCGTCCACCGCTTCACCCGAGCCCGACTGACTGCCACCTTTGCCGCCACCACCGCGCTCGGGGCGCGGGATCTTGTCGCCGCGCACGAATTCCTTGTTGCCAGGATGAACCGTTTCCCAGTCACCACCGTCCCCGTAACCGAAGCCGGGCTCGGAAATGTCCTTGGCGGGAACCTTGACGTCCCCGCCTTTGGCCATGTCGGTGATGGAACGCTCTGCGACCATGCCCTTCACCGCGCGCCGGATATGGTCCTTGTAGCGGCGGATGAAGCGCTCGCGGTTGACGGCGCTCTTGTTGCGTCCGTTAAGCCTGCGGTCGATGAGGTAGTTCATAAGCTGTTGCCGCGCCCGCTTACGAGGATTTCTGCACGCGCAGATACCACTCGGAGAGCAGCCGCACCTGTTTCTCTGTATATCCCTTCGCCACCATGCGCGCAACGAAGTTCTGGTGCTTCTGTTGATCCTCGGCAGACGCCTTGGCGTTGAACGAGATCACCGGCAGCAGGTCCTCGGTGCTCGAGAACATCTTCTTCTCAATCACTTCGCGCAGCTTCTCATAGCTGCTCCAGGCCGGATTCTTACCCGCGTTGTTGGCGCGGGCGCGCAGCACGAAATTCACGATCTCGTTGCGGAAGTCCTTTGGATTGGCGATTCCCGCCGGCTTTTCGATCTTCTCGAGCTCGGTATTGAGCGCGGCACGATCGAAGATCTCGCCGGTGTCCGGATCGCGGAAATCCTCGTCCTGGATCCAGCAATCGGCATAGGTCACATAGCGGTCGAAGATATTCTGACCGTACTCCGAGTACGACTCCAGGTACGCCGTCTGAATTTCCTTGCCGATGAACTCGGCATAGCGCGGCGACAGATAACCTTTGATGAATTCCAGGTATTTGCGCTTGGTTTCGTCCGGGAAGTCTTCGCGGGCGATACGTTGCTCCAGCACATACATCAGGTGCACCGGATTGGCAGCAACCTCGGTCTGATCGTAGTTGAATACGGTGGAGAGGATCTTGTACGCAAAGCGCGTGGAGATACCGGTCATGCCCTCGTCGGGGCCCGAGTAGTCGCGATATTCCTGGTAGGACTTGGCCTTAGGATCGGTGTCCTTCAGGCTCTCGCCGTCGTACACGCGCATCTTGGAGAAGATGCTGGAGTTTTCCGGCTCCTTCAAGCGCGACAGCACCGAGAACTGCGCCATCATCTCGAGCGTGTGGGGCGCGCACGGTGCCTCGGACAGGGCACTGTTGCGCAGCAGTTTCTCGTAAATCTTGAGCTCCTCCGACACCTGCAGGCAGTACGGCACCTTGACGATATAGATGCGGTCGAGGAACGCTTCGTTGTGGCGGTTGTTGCGAAACGACTGCCATTCCGACTCGTTGGAGTGCGCGAGAATGAGCCCGTTGAATGGAATTGCGGAAAATCCTTCAGTTCCTTTGAAGTTGCCTTCCTGGGTCGCGGTCAACAACGGATGCAGCATTTTGATCGGCGCTTTGAACATCTCCACGAACTCGAGCAGGCCCTGATTGGCAAGGCACAGGCCCCCGGAATAGCTGTAGGCATCCGGGTCGTCCTGGGCGTATTTGTCGAGCTTGCGGATGTCGACCTTGCCGACCAGCGAAGAGATGTCCTGATTGTTCTCATCGCCGGGCTCGGTCTTGGCGATCGCCACCTGACGTAGAACCGAAGGCTGCACGCGCGCTACGCGGAACTGGGAGATATCGCCGCCGAATTCTTGCAGCCGTTTGAGCGCCCAGGGCGACATGATGCCGTGCAGATAGCGCCGTGGAATGCAGTAATCGGATTCGAGCACATCGGCGTATTCTTCGGGCGCAAACAACCCCAGCGGCGATTCATTGACCGGAGAACCTTTGAGCGCGTAGATGGGCTTGCGCTCCATCAGTTGCTTCAGACGCTCGGCGATGGAGGACTTTCCCCCCCCGACGGGGCCCAGCAGATACAGGATCTGCTTGCGCTCTTCCAAACCTTGTGCAGCATGTTTGAAGAAGGCGACGATCTGAGCGATCGCGTCTTCCATTCCATAGAATTCCTGGAACGCGGGATAACGTTTGATGAGGCGGTTGGAGAAAATGCGGGACAAGCGCTGATCCAGGCGCGTGTCGACCAGCTCGGGCTCGCCGATCGCCCGCAACATGCGCTCGGCGGCGCTGGCGTAGGTGTCCGGATCCTTGCGACACAGCTGCAGGTATTCCTCAAGCGACAGCTCTTCCTCCTGTGCGGAGGAGTACCTGGCTCTATATCCTTCGATAAGGCTCGTCATGAAGCGCATCTCCTATAGTGTTTCGTCCCAGCCCCACACCTCCGTTCTTGTTCTTTGTAATTTCCGACTGCGATGCTTGTACGAGTTAGTCGCGGGTCTTATACCTCTTGTCCGCGGATACAACAACTCATCTTTCGGCGAATCTGGTACCGCCAGCCGCTCAACGGAGGGTGCTTCAGCGTGGTGGCACTGCATACGTCACACTTAACGCACTAAACCCTGCCGCGTTATACAGCGTTCCCTCCGCGCTCGCGTCGCAACATGCGCCGCACGAGCGTCTCGGCATGCGCAATCGCGTGCCGTGGTTTCGCTGTCAGCGTATCCGCCAGCGTAACAGCCGAAACCCTTAACGACCGGCGCGTGCCACTACTTAAGCAGCTTTCTTGCCAGCG
>JBGQKF010000228.1:0-7223 GCA_041499435.1 Gammaproteobacteria bacterium | reverse complement strand
GCTCGTGCCGTAATCGTCGATCGCCAGGCCGAAGCCGCGGGTACGCAACTGCACCAGCGTTTCCAGAACCTCGCGCGCGTCATGCGCGAGCACCGCCTCGGGAATCTCGATGATGACGTTCTCGTGGGCCACGCCATGCTCGATAACTTTGGCCTCGATGCGATCGGTGAGACCGGGATCGAGTAGCAGATCGGGCGAGAGATTGACCGCAACCTGCACATCGATGCCATGGTTCTGCCAGCGGCGGCACTGGCCGATGGCCTTTTCTAGCATGATGGCGGTCAGATCGTCGAAGAGGAAGTTATCCGCGACCAGATGCAGAAAGGTTCCAGCAGTGAGCAGGCCGTGCTCAGGATGGTTCCAGCGCATCAGCGCTTCGACGCCGACCAGCTCCATACCCTTCAACACGACTTTCGGCTGGTAGTGGGGAAAGAACTGATCCTGCGCGATACCGTTCCAGATGTCCTGCAGCGAGATGGCCAACGCCGCTGCCGAGCCGATCCCTCCGTCCGCCGCCTTGACGTGGTCGGCTGCCGTATTCACGAGCATTTGAGTTGGCTCCCCTTTCGGGCCCGATGGACCCGTCATCCACCAATTTCGTCAGATCGGCCCGATACTTGAGGGCTGCGGCAGCGGCACTTTCCCCGGCTTTGCGTACAATGCGCGCTGCGACGAGCGCCGGGCGCACATTCGAAACTTCTCAGGAATCACTTACATGCAGCCACTCGACGGGGTTCGAGTCCTCGATTTCAGCACCCTGCTTCCCGGCCCTATGGCCACACTCCTGCTCGCCGAAGCCGGCGCCGAAGTAATCAAGATCGAACGCCCGCAAAGCGGTGAGGAGTTGCGCGGTTATCAGCCTCGCTTCGCCGACACCAGCGTGCCCTTCGCTATGCTGAACTGCGGCAAGCGCAGCATCGCCGTCGATCTCAAGGCTGCGGACGCGCCGGCGCAGCTCCGCCCGCTTCTGGAGGCCGCAGACGTCGTCGTGGAACAATTCCGGCCGGGCGTGATGGACCGACTCGGATTGGGTTATGCGGCGCTGTCGGCGATCAATCCGCGCCTCGTCTATTGCGCGATCACCGGCTACGGCCAGAGCGGGCCTAAGGCACAAGTGGCCGGACATGACTTGAACTATCAGGCGGACGCCGGGCTCTTGTCGATTGCAGCGGGCAGCGACGGCGCGCCGGTCGTACCCAACGCGCTGATCGCGGACATCGCCGGCGGCGCCTATCCCGCCGTCATCAACATCCTGCTCGCACTGCGCCAGCGCGATGCCACAGGCAGGGGCTGCCAGCTCGATGTCGCGATGACCGATGGCCTGCTGCCGTTCGCGTACTGGGGCATCGGCAATGGGATCGCCACCGGACGCTGGCCGCGCCCCGGAGGCGAGTTACTCTCGGGCGGCAGTCCGCGCTACCAGATCTACGCCACCGCAGATGGAAAATATCTCGCCGCCGCGCCGTTGGAGGATCGCTTCTGGGCGAACTTCTGCGAGGCCATCGGCCTCGCGACTGCGCTGCGCGACGATCGCAAGGATGCGCAGGCCACGAGGCGTGCTGCGGCGGAAATCATACGCACGCGCACCGCCGACGAGTGGACGCAACAATTCGCCGGGAAGGATGTGTGCTGCAATGTGGTGCGCACGCTCGCCGAGGCCATGAGCGACCCGCAATTCAAGCAGCGCGGCGTGTTCCGGCGCAGCGTGGTAAGCGAAGAGGATGCGCTGCCGGCGATCAGCGTGCCGATCGATGAAGCGTTCCGGGCCGTCGCGACGGAGCTGCGGTATCCCGGGCTGGGAGAGGGAAATGGGATTCTGCATGGTGAAGGAGTGGGAAGTGAGGAGTAGATGAGAAACCCGGTATGGGTTGCGCTCCTTCCCGCTGCCTTGGAGTGCACAGGTGGCTTTATAATGGCGTCCGCCAATCATCGCCGATCTGATGGTCGCTACCTCGTCATCGCGTAAGCCTGATTAGAACAACACGCGAACTCATGGGCCATCCGGAAGAACTAGCCGCGACGTCAATCATGTCAGCCTCTGGCATTGCGCCGATCGTGCCGCCCGACGCGGCGGGCGAACTCGACGTCAGCTTCTCCGAAGACGCGCTGTCCAAACTTGCGCAGCTGCTCGCCACGTATGGCGACACCTTTCGCGTCTACTCGCCGGCGCTGCAGCGGTACTTGTATGTGTTGTCCCACCCCGAACAGGTCAAGCACATCCTCGTCGTCAACCACGCCAACTACACCAAGGGCACCGGCTTCGAGCGCGTGCGGATGCTGTTGGGCAACGGCATCATTGTCAGCGACGGCGAGCTGTGGCGAAGCCAGCGCAAGATGATTCAACCGGCCTTCCACCGCTCGGTCATCGCTCAGATGGGCGCTCACATACGGACCGCGAACCGCGAGCTGCTCGCGCAATGGAGCGCAGCGGCCGACCGCGGAGAGGCGATCGATCTGACACACGACACCAGTGAGGTCACGCTGGAGATCGTCCTGCGGGCCCTGTTCGGCGCAGACCTCGATCGCATGCGCAAGCACGGTGATAACCCGTTCTCGATACTGACCGATGAATCCGAACGCAACCTTACCTTCGCCTACAAGTTTCGCGCGTTGTCACGGCTGCTGCTGGAAGATGTCGAGCGCCGGCGCCGGGACAAAATCCGCGGCCCGGACTTCGTGTCGATGCTGCTCGATGCGCGCGACCGGAGGTCCGGCGAGCCGATGGCCGACCGGCAGCTTCTCGATGAGATCATCACGCTGATCGTCGCCGGCCACGAGACCACCGCGAGCGTGCTCAACTGGACCTGGTATTTGCTGTCCCAGCATCCGGAAGGCGAACGCCGCGTGCACGCTGAAGTGGATACGCTCACCGCGGCCGAACCCGGAATCGACGACATGGCGCAGTTGCCGTATACGCGCCAGGTGCTCGCCGAGACGATGCGGCTCTACCCGCCCGTATGGCTGTTCACGCGCCGCTCGATCGACGCGGACATCGTCTGCGGCTACGCCATTCCCGCGCAGACCGACGTGCTGATTTCGCCGTACTTCATCCATCGCCACCCGCAGTTCTGGTCCGACCCCGAGCGCTTCGATCCGATGCGTTTCGATCCGGCCAGCAATGAGATCAACCGCTACGCCTATTTGCCCTTTGGACTCGGACCGCGGGCCTGCATTGGCGAGCAGTTCGCGCTGTTCGAGATGCAGATGCACGTCCTCATGCTGGCTCGACAACTGCGGTTCGAGTTCGATCCGCGCGAGCCGGTCGAGCTGGAACCGCAAGTCAACTTGCGCACGCGCCATCCGCTGTTCATGTTTCCGCACCGACGATAGCCGCACCGATGAGAAGTTTTGCCACCCTTGCCGAGGTGCTCGCGGCCCGCCGTTCCAGCAGCCACACGCTCACCTATATCGCCGGCGAAACCAACGAGCGCACCGTGCGCTATGCGGACCTCCACGCCCGCGCCCTGGCGTTGCTCAAACCTTTTCAAGACGCTGGCGCGAAGCCAGGCAGCGAGCTCGTGCTGCTGGTCGACAGCAACGAACAGTTCGTCGACGCCTTCTGGGCCTGCATGCTCGGCCGCATCGCGGCGGTGCCGCTGGCCCTGGGCAATGCCGACGAGCACCGCTTCAAGCTGTTTCGCGTGCTCGCGCTGCTGAAGCAACCGCATCTGTGTACCGATCGCAAGACGCTCGAACGCACCAAGCTGTTCGCACGCGACAATGGCCTCGCCGCGGATCTGGCACAACTCAAGCACCGCATCGTAATGATCGACGAGCTGACCGACCTGTCCCGCCCGGGTCGGCAGGAGCCCGCGACGCCGGACGATGTCGCGCTGGTGCAGTATTCCTCGGGCTCGACCAGCGAGCCGAAGGGTATCGTGCTGACCCATGGCAACCTGCTCGCCAACATAGACGCCATCATCGCCGGCATGAACGCGACCAGCGACGATGCCAGTCTGTCGTGGATGCCGCTGACGCACGACATGGGTCTGATCGGCTTTCACCTCACGCCCCTGGTTGCCGATGCGGATCATTGCCTCATGCCAACCGCGCTGTTCGTGCGCCGGCCGACTTTGTGGTTGCTGAAGGCATCGCAGAAGAAGAGCGTGGTGCTTTGTTCGCCCAACTTCGGCTACAAGCACCTGCTGAACAACTTCGACCCGGCACGGGTCGGGCCCCTCGATCTCTCGCACGTGCGCATCCTCTTCAATGGTGCGGAGCCCATTTCGCCCGAGCTTGCAGCGCAGTTTCTGGATGCATTCTCTTCGTCCGGTCTCAAGCCCAACGTCATGTTCGCCGTTTATGGTCTGGCCGAAGCAAGCCTGGCGGTCACCTTCCCACGACCCGGCACCGGGCTCGCAACGATTACCGTCGATCGACGCTCGCTCGGGATCGGTCAACGCGTCGTGCCGCTCGCGGCGGCCGACGCCAATGCGGTCGTGCTCGCTCAGGTCGGCACACCGGTCGCCGATTGCGAGGTCCAGATCGTCGACGACGCCGACCGGGCTCTTCCGGACGCAACCGTCGGCCGGATTCGCATTCGCGGCGCCAACGTCACGCGCGGCTACTATGGCGACCCGGCCGCGACGCAGGCGGTGATTGCCGCGGATGGCTGGCTGGATACCGGCGATCTGGGCTTCCTAAGCCAAGGCGCGTTGACGATCACCGGCCGCATCCGGGAGATCATCTTCGTCGGCGGGCAGAATTTCTACCCGCAGGATCTGGAAGCATTGCTCGAGAAGCATGCGGGCATCGAGCTCGGCCGCGCCGCCATCTGCGGCGTGCGGCCGGCGCAGGCAGCGACCGACGATGTCATTGCGTTCGTGATCGCCAAGGGTGAGCTCGCCGACTTCGTGCCGGTCGCGAGGGCCGTGCGGCGCGCGATCAACGAGCACGTGGGACTCGCGGTGAGCGCGGTTATTCCGGTCCGACAACTGCCGAAGACAACGAGCGGCAAGGCGCAGCGTTTCTTGCTCGCGCGCCAATACCAGGACGGCGAATTTTCCGGGATCCTGCAACAGCTGCACACGCTGGACACGCCTGTGCACGATGACGAACCAGCGCTCAATGCATTGGAGCGTACGCTGCTCGAAATCTGCCAGACGCTGTTACCCGACCAGAAGATCGGTCCGGACGACAACCTGTTCGAGCTCGGCACCAGCTCGTTGACACTGGCGCAGATCTACGAGCATATCGAGACTCGCTATCCGGGGAGACTGGAAGTGACCGATTTCTTCGACTATCCGACGGTGAAGTCGCTCGCCGCCTATCTGGGCGAGCGGCTGCAACAGGTTCAAGCGTAGGCGGGCTTGGGATATTTCCACTTGCGGTGCAGCCACAGCCAATCGCCCGGCGCTGCCATAATCTGCCTCTCTGCGGCGCGGGCGTAACGCTCGATGACGTCAGTCATATCGCCGGTGTACGGCGGTGCGCCCAGCAGCTCCGGAACCGCTTCATAGATGCCGCGCGACAGGCGTCGCATACCGACGAAAATCACCGGTGAGCGCGTCAGGCGGGCGATCTTGTCGGCGCCGAGGAAGAACGCGGTGTCCTGGTTGAGAAAGCGCGTCCAGTATTTCTCGTCGGACCTGAGCGGCGTGTGATCGGCTACCATCGCGAACGCCCGTGCGCTGCCTTTGCGCTTCAGCACTTCGACGAGGAACTGGTCACGCGGAATCGGGTTGCCCCCGAAGCGAGAGCGCATTCCGCGCAGGAACCGATCCATCGGCTTGAAGCGTTGCGACTTGTAGAGCGCATCTACCGGAATGCCAAGCTGGGCGCCAGCCGCGAGCAGCAGCCATTCCCAGTTGCATTGGTGGGACGTGAGCAGGAGGACGGATTGCCCCCGGTCGGTGTACTGCGTGATAACCTCGGGATTGATGATGCGAACGCGCCGGCCGATCTCCTGTTTTGAGATCGCGCCCCCCCTGATCCCTTCCGCGAAGAACTGCCCGAGATGGCGATACGAGTCGCGTGCGATCCGCGCACGTTCGGCCTCCGTCATGTCTGGGAAGGCGTTGCGCAGGTTGTCCAGCGTCAGTTGGCGCCGCCAGCGCAAGACGTCATAGGTGATCAGATATAAGGCGTCTCCGACAAAGTAAAGCACCCGCAGAGGCAGGCGGGCCATCAGACGGAACAGGTTCGGCATACGACGAGTGGTTTGCGCAGGGCGAAGTCGAGCCGGCGTCCCGCGCAGGTTAAGCGCTAAATCTCATGAGCCTAGACGACTTCGTGTCCGTCGGCAAGACGCTCGAAGATTCCGACTTGCAGGCGATTGCCTCGTTCGATCCCGCAGTCACCCTGTGGCTGTGCGGTCTCGACCGCGATGCCGCGGCGCTGGCCGATTGCGCCGCGCTGCTCTCACCGGAAGAGCGTGCGCGCGCGGCGCGCTTCGGCACTGAGCGGCTGCGGCAGCGTTACATCGTCGGGAGGGCGACGCTGCGGCGTTTGCTCGGGCAAGCGATGGGTCGTCTCCCCGCGGACGTGCCGCTCCGATGCGGCCGGCGCGGGCGCCCTGAGCTGACGATTGCAACCACGATCGATTTCAACGTTTCGCACGCAGGCGACATCGCGCTGATCGGACTGGCGCGTGACACGCGGATCGGCGTCGACATCGAGCGGGCCGATCGCGTGGTCGATGTGGATCGTCTCGCGCGCAAGGTGCTCGCGCCGGACGAATGGACCGCATTGGCGGCGCTCCCGTTACCGGAACGCCGCTTGCGCTTTCTGCAACTCTGGACATGCAAGGAAGCGATGAGCAAAGCCACCGCAGATGGACTCGCGGCGTCCTTCGGCCGGTTGCACGTGGCCCTCGGTGAGCCGCCGCGCCTGATCGATGGGCCGGCTCCATATATCGCTCCTCATTGGCGGCTCTTCAGTCCCACGCTGCCGCCCGACTGGCTCGCAACCATCGCGCTGTGGACCGGCGCCGGGGGTGATTGACCGCAGGGATGTGTAAAGGGTGAAGGGGTAGACCCCGGTAGGGGGATCGAGTGTTCCTCCCCCTTCACTCTTCAGCCTTCACCCCTTCACGCTCACGCTCTCCCTACCGCCAGCGCCCTGAAGTTCTGCGCATACCGCCGCATCCGGCTCGCTGCGTTGGTGCGCTGCTGTGGGGTGAGCGTGCGATCCACATCCAGCAGCATCTCGATCATCTGCTCTTCGAAGCGGGCAACGCTGCGGCGATAAGCCTCGTCGGCGCCCTCGCGCGGAGCGATCAGCAT
>JBGQKF010000227.1:0-7249 GCA_041499435.1 Gammaproteobacteria bacterium | reverse complement strand
TGCCCGTTCGAGCATCCTTTGCCTGGCGCACTCACGCACCCCGAAACGCACGCAAGCACGGTGGTCAACACTGCTAACGCTCTCGAATCGATCATATTTCTTCCCCTTTGATCCCGCTTCCGTCGCCTCATTGCACAGATGGTGCTGGTTCCTGCACTTTGACCGAGTGGAAGAGATATCGGAACGACCGTCGCGGCCCACGTCCAGCGTCGAGAACTCGTGCAGCACCGAGGCCGAGAACATGGCGGCGCGACTGCCGCCGCCTAAGACCGCGACGCCGACGATCACGCCGGGCGGATCCGCTGGCATCGGCACGTTCACCGTGGTCCGGCCGCACAGACCTCCTTCACGCCACAGTCCGTAACGTCGGTCACCGTCAACGCCGCGCTGCCGGAATTGTTCTCGTAGAACAAGCCGCGGTGTGACGGAAGCAGCAGCGCCGCGTCGTTGACGTAGACGAACAGCTCGCCGTCGTGCTGCGCGGTGAATTCAAGCGTCGCCTTACGCGGCGCGTTCGAATGCGGGTACCTCGCGACAAGCGAATCGGCGACCTCGGGCCGAATGGGCGAGAATGTCGGCAACGACCGGTCGTCCGGCGGGGGCTCGTACGCCTGCTCGTCGCATTTCAAATTGCCATTGCAGACCGCCGTCATCGGAAACTCGTCGACGCCCAGCCGTCCGACCCGCAGCATCGGCGCGAACCAATTCGCCGTCCACACGCGCTTCAGCGGCGCCGCGGACAGGTGCTTGAGATCGGTGCCGGCGAATCCGGCCGGGTCGGTTCGTTGCAAGCGGTCGAACCACCACTTGTCCGAATCGCCGATCTGCAGCTCGACCCGATATTGCCGGTCGGGTTTGACCGGAATGCCCGATGCCCAGCACGGGTCGTTGGTGACGAAGCCGGCCTGCTTCCAGGTCCTACCGTCGTCGGATACTTGCGCCGCGTGGCCCGAATTGACGCAGAACAGCCCGGCCGTCTGCTCGGCGAGATACACCACGTGGAACACCGCTCCGGCGCCTGCAATCAAGACGAGCAATGCGACGATGATCGGAATCACTTCCTCTGCCATCACGCGATAGAGCGTGGTGAGCCATCGGGTCGTGCGCAGCTGTCGTGCGACCCACAGCGTCGGCGTTGTCGGCAGCTTGCCCGGCGTGGCTGCGCTCTTGTTCCTGAGCCAGCGCAGTCTGGCCAGCAGGAACAATCGCCAGACGAGGACCGCGAGCGAGATGCTGAACGCCAATCGAATCGGTGCGATCAATTCGGCGGCGAGCTCACGACTGTAAGCCAACCAGGTCGCCAGGCCCAGCGCGGCCGCAATCACGACCGCCGTGATCACGCTGCGGCGGAAGGACTCGCGGACCCACGCGACATAATCGATGCGCCGTTTGGGATGCCACGCAAACCAGGCGCGGTCGTGAATGCGCGAGCCGAGGAACGTGCCTGCTGCATACGGAATGGCGACCAGCACGATCGCAGTGATCATCTCCAGCGGCTTCTCCGACAACGCGTGCAGCCAGAGCCCGAGATAGGACGGCAGAACGTGCGCGGCCGATGCGATCGCCTCGCCTGCCGTGCTGCGTGCGTATCGGTCCAATGTGCCGATGCTCTCGTTCAACTTGGACCCGAGATCTGCGCCCAGGCTATCGACGATCTTTCCGACAATACTGGCGTAGAGCCCGGACGCGAACGGGAACGCCACCAGCGCCAGCGTCGCCGCAAGCGTGCCGAAGTACGTGACGCGTCGCCACCACACGGTGTCGCGCACCTGCTCGACCATGTCCGCCTCGGGCCGCGACCGCTGCAACTCCGCGATCGCGGTCTTCAACGCCTTGGCGCGTTCGTCGATCACCGGATCGGTCGCCACGCTGGCCTTTGGCCGGTCGTCGCGCATCGCCAATCGTTTGTCGACGTACGGAAAGCCGTGCATCGCAATCAATTGCCCATCGGGCGCGAGCACGTCGAATTCGGCCGGCAGCGAAATCGGCGCATACGCGTCCGAGCCCTTGGCGAGCCGCATGATGACGCTGCCATGCACGATGGCGCGAATCGGCTGTCCGTCCGGATAGCGGCCCATGGCGATGGTGCGCGGCCGATAACGGTAGTACGCCGCGACGCCGGCGCGCGAGTCGTACAGCCGTGCATAGCCGGAGCGCTCGATCGCGATGTCGGGCACCGCGCTCGGGTCGAAGCGCAGGCCGGCGGCAATGGCCTGGCTCATCATCCAGTCCAGTGTCACCAGCGACAGCTTGTCTTCCGGGTAGCCGCCACCGATGTTCGAGTGCACGCCGGCGAACCATACCTGCGTCAAGCGTCCCGACGGCACCTCACCGGCCGCGACCTCCTGGGCTTCGAACGTCTCGTCGAACAGCGTCGGCGTGAACGTCTGGCGCTGTTCGTCCAAGGCCAGTGCGTGACAGACGCGCTTGATCGAGCGGAACAGCCGCTGGTCGACGGCCACCATTGGCCATACGAGCTTGTCCAATCCCCATTTGAGCTCGTCGATGGGCATGCCATAGGCCCCCACCGTGTCCCACAGGCCGAGGAACTCGATCGGCACGCCGGGCTTCCTCGACTGCCGATGTCGACGCCGCGCGATTGCCGACCACGGCATTAGCACGAAGTCACGCAGCGCGCGCCCGATCCAGACCAGCGGGCTGTACGACTGGAAGCGCACGGCCCGGTATTCGCGATAGGCCGCCAATGCTTTAGCGTGCAATTCCGATTCGGATCGGCCTTTGACCAACCCCTGCGTCGCGATCAGCGCGGAGACCACGCGAATCGTGAAGGCGCCGCGGCTGAACCCGAACCCGTAGATCTCGTCGCCTGCTTCGTAATTGCGGCAGACGAACTTGTATAGATCGATGACGTTGCGCTTTAGGCCGTAGCCGAACGCACCACCCAGCGCCGCAAGGTATTTGTTCGACGACGTGCCGACGCCGTCGTCGTACTTGGCCAATTGATCGAATGCCGTCTGATCCAAGGCCTGGAACATGCGCCAGACATTGGTCTTCTGGGCCTTGGCCGAGCTGTTGCCCGTGCCGTCAGAGAACAGAACCAGTCGCTTCATGGCAGATCGTCCTGTTAGCCGCAGGCGCATCGCGACATCTCGCGAACCTGTGCGCTGAAGCAGCGAGGGTAACAGTGCACAATTGGCGGGCCATCCCCTTGATAGAGGAGGCCGCCGCGCCGTCGGGCCCGCGTGACCGCCACCTGGCGCGTTCGCCTTTCAAGGGCGCCGACACAGGGCCCCGAGCCGTTCCAGGATCTGCCCAAGAACAAAGACGGAACGCACCGTCCGTGACTGAGATATAGTTCTCGTTTTCATCGAATGCGATAATAATAGCGGACTGGCACTTACGGATCGAATACCAATTGATGTGTTGTGGAATTTTTTTCGCCGTGATCGATCGGTAACGAAACTTCGCGAATTGTCTTCGGCTATGCTCGCGCCGCGAGCATGTCCTCGAAACTCGTGGCGAGAGATCGGCGCGGCGCATCGACCAGGCTCCCGGGTTGATGTGTCACCGGGCCGCACCGTATCGCAGCCATCCGCTGATCGTTTGGGCGGGTTGTAGTTGAGCAACTCCGAACGCCCCGCTTCGGCCTCCTCGGGATCCGCAAATCCCGCTGTTTCTGATTCGATGTAGCGCTCACTGTCCGGGTTTCCGAAAACCGGAGTCGCTGCAATAGTCAAGAGCCAGCCATCGGTTACTTGCCATGATAAATCTGGTGGTGAAAATCAGCGAACGACGCGTCATGTTGATCCTTGATGCTTGTGAGAAGTCGCCATCGATTGGCACTGAGCTCGGCACTCTGGAGGCGTTTCTGAAGCATCAGGACGTCTGGCCGCGTACGCACGTGTTTCTTGCGGTTCGAAACCCGGAGTTGGACTCCACGAAGCTCAATGAGGAGGCATATCGACGAACGTACGACCTTTGCAGGATTAATCGCGCAGCAGCCGTGTATGAGCTTCTACCAATGCGCTAGGAGGACTCAAAGGAGCGCGACCGCATCGTCAGCTTTGTCCGAAACAGAATCCCTGCCGCTAAGGACCACGCTGCGCACAGGATTCTTGACATGACTGACGGATATCCGGGTGTTCTGAATTTTTGGAGTCACGAAGCCATTCGAGGGGCAATGCAAACGGAACAAGACCTTCGGAAGGAGGCTGGTAACGCGCAAGCGCTTCGAGATCTGAAGATTGATCAACTCTTGAGTGGGCTTCAGGAGGCCCAATGCACGCTCGCGGCGCGCTGTGCCTTGTTCCCGCGTCTCGAGTCAGAGAAATGGGCGACCTTTCGAGATCTGCTGTTGATCGATCAATCAGATTCCGACGTCTACGCATTGATCGATATCAAGGTGCTGAACGATGAAAGCTTCCCAACTTACGGTCACGACACACGGCATGCGGCCGCAGGACGCTGGTTCATCGAACGCAAGCGTCGTTGCAGGCGAGATTCTCATGCTCACGATCTATCTGGTCATGCCGGTCGGCAGATTGTCGTTGCGCGATGCGCTCTGATCGGCGGCGCGACGGCAGGCTTGCTCGGGGAGCTTACCCGGCACGTGCTGGTCTAGTACTATTCGACGATCTCACAGATCGGCCTGGTATACGGCTCGCTCACTACCGCGATCGCGGTGCTGCTCAGCGTAGAGATCGCCGCGATAGTGCTGCTGTTTGGCGCGCAGGTGATCGCTGAATATGAGCGGTTCGCGACGCAGCCTCTCGACCGTCCGCCAGCCTAGATGCGCACCGAGAAAGCCCGCTGAGCGCTAGGGCTGTGACGCATTGTTCAAGAGCAATTCGTCGAAGCGATCAAGCGAACTCGTTTGTGTCTCGGTTGATGAAGCTAATGCCATCTCGCAGACTTCCCGTGGTGTGTTGGTCTTCTCAGCATTAGAGAGACCGGCATAGACGCCGTTGGACTTGCTTGGACCGGGGTTAGGCGGACTCACTCCGCCAGATAGCATTCTTTCCGGAGTGCGCCACAATAACCCCACAGTGCAGTAACATATTGATTGTGCAATTTAAATAAGACAGATTTGGAGTCGGATCAGTGCAAGCAACTGGCGATTCAAGTACCCGCTCGGGTCGAGTGCGCAGCCAATGATGGTCTTTGCCATCCACTGAGCATGGGCTAAGGCCAGGTTTGTTACGTCCCACCGAATCGGGGTCAGTTTCGACCTCCTAATTCCCACGTAATCGGGGTCAGCTGACCCCGTTTCCGCCCAGGATCGAGGTCAGGTGACCTCGGTATTCCCACCGAATCGGGGTCACTTGGCCCCCGCCTATTCCCACCAAATCGGGAACGCCCTGGTTGATCGCTATCCTGCCCGCTTTCCCTAATGGGAGGGCACAGTGCAGGAGTTGACTCGGAGGCGTCTCTTGGATCGCAAGATCGTTCAGTACCTCATCGAGGGCAAGGGCCATCGCTTCATCAAGCAGCAGCTGGGGATCGGTTCTGGCCGCTTGGAGAAGGTCAAGCAGCTGGCAGAGCAACATGGCTACCTAAGCGGTTGCCCCTTGCCAGCCTACCCAGAGGCCCTGTTTGCGGACCGCAGCGATGGCCGAACGCAGCAACGCTCCGACACCGATCGGTTGCTCGGGGAGCAAGTGGGCTTCATCGAGGAGCGACTCAACGCGGGTTGGAGCCCGATCACCGTCTGGGAAGAATTGCCCATCCGCGTGACGCGCTCGAGCTTCTATCGGTTCCTCGAACGCCATGAGCTGATGAAGCTCGTGCGCGGTGCCAAAGCCCTGCGCGTGGTGCCCGAGATCGTGCACGCACCGGGCGAGGCGCTGATCCTTGACTGGGGCAAGCTGTGCACGGTGCTCGATCCGATCCGGGCGCTGAAGAGGACGCTGTGGGTATTGGTTGGCGTGCTCGGATTCAGCCGCTACTTGATGGCGCGGCTGGTGTGGACCAACGATGTGCCCACCACCCTTGCCGCCATCGAAGTCATGTTGCGCGAGATCCAAGGTGTGCCGCATCGGGCGACCTCGGACAACCCCAAGTGCTTGTGCCTGGAGGCCTCGCGCTACGAACCGCTGCTCAACCCCGCGTTCGAACGCTTCGCTGCTCACTATGCCTTCAGCATCGAATGTCTACCCCCGGCAGACCCCCAGAAGAAGGGCAAGATCGAACGCATGGTGCCCTATGTGCGCCGGCTCTACGAAGCCCACGGCGCGTTCATCAGCCTGGAAGACTCGCAAGCCTATCTCGATCGCAAGCTCGCTCTGGCCAATCAACGCGTGCACGGCACGACGCGACGCAAACCCATCGAGGATCTGGTGCTCGAGCGCGAACATCTGCGCGCATCGCCGGCCACCGCCTATGAGATCGAGGACACCGCCACGGCCACCGTGCGCCAGGACGGGCATGTGCGCTTCGCCAACCGCTACTACTCGCTGGAGGAGCGCTTCATCGGCGAGGAGGTCTTCGTCTTGGGCGGGCGCGAGCGCCTGGCCATCTATCACCGGGGCAAATTGATCGAAACCCACGCACGGCTCACCGATCCCCACCGCTCCAAGCAGACCAAGCCGGAGCACCTCAAACCCTGGGAGCGGGCGCTGGCCGATGACTCGGTCTACCGCCGTCGCGCCCGCCAATTGGGCCCCGCGGCCGAGCAGTTGATCGTGATCCTGTTAGCCCAAGGCCACGGGTTCATCGACACGCGCAAGGTCTGGGGCATCTTGAGCCTGGACAAGAAATACACGCCCGCGGCGATCGATGCCGCCTGTGCGCAAGCCATCGCCATGAACAGCTACAGCTATCGGACCGTCCTGGGGTTGTTGCAGCGCGAGCAGCGCAAGGCAGCTCGCCTCACGCCGCCCGAGAGCAAGGCCTCCCACAAGTTCGCGCGCGATCTCGCGGTCTACAGCGAGAGTCTCGCGCTATTTCCCGTCGACCCACCACAAGGAGAGTGATGCATGAACATCGAAACCATCAAGACCCAGCTGCGCAGTCTGCGCCTGTCGGCCGCAGCACGCGAACTCGAGCAAGTGCTGCTGCAACACAAGAAGGCCGTCAATCTCGATTGGCTCTCGGATCTGCTTGACCGCGAGCTCGGTGCGCGAAGGAGCAACGCGCTCAAGCTGCGCTTCAAGCAGGCCGGCTTCCCCGAGCAAGCCGCGCTGGAGACCTTCGACTTCCGTTTCAATCCGCAGATCGAAGAGCCCAAGATCCGTGAACTAGCGACGTTGAAGTTCGTCGCTGACAACGGCATTGCAATGTTCCTAGGGCC
>JBGQKF010000226.1:0-7251 GCA_041499435.1 Gammaproteobacteria bacterium | reverse complement strand
CGCTCGAATTCGCGCATGATCCGCCAAAACCCGGCGCGGCTGCCATATTCGTAGAGCGACTCCATCGAGAGGTGCCGCATCTCGAAGGCCTGCGCGCCGATGATCTCGGACAGGAACGTCTCCGACGCGCGGTCTCCGTGCAGGACGCTGTTCTCGCTGCCCTCTTCGTAGTTGAGAACGATCTGCAGCGCGATGCGCGCGTCGCCTGGCCAGTGCGGGTGCGGCGGATGCGCGCCGTAGCCGATCAGGTCGCGCGGATACGCAGGCTGTGCCATGGTCAATGCCCTGCCGGATAGTGGAGCACGACTTCCTGGTGGTTGAAGAAAACTTCGTCGCAGTTCGTTCCCGGGCCGCCGCGGTCCACGGCCAGGAAATCGCTGTCGCGCTCCACAAGCACGCTCATGCAATGAACCCGAACAAGCGCAGCCGGCTCACACCGCCGTCTGGAATGATGTTCAGCCGCACGTGGGTGATCGGGCCAAGATCCGCGAGCTCGCGCTCGAAGACATGCACGCGATCGGCTTCGTGCGCTTGCTCCGGAAGGAGCAAGCGCCAGAACATCGCCTGAGTGATCAGGGACTGGTCGCTACCCACGCTCACGTCCGCAGCCTGCACCGAGCAGCGGTCGGGATAGTTGCCCTTGAAGTGCGCGGTATCGATCTCGATCCGCTGCGCGCGCCCGCGCCGACCGAGCGCGAAGATCGCCCAGTCGTTGCCCGGTTCGCGGCGGCGGCGTGTTTCCCACCCGTCGCCCATGTCTACGCCCTGCCCCGGGGCAATGATGTTCCAGGGCGTCCCATAATGCTGATCGTTGCAGGCGATTGAGCGCCCGCCGTTTTCCAGTGCCAGCAGATCGAGGAGCGCGCTGCGATCGACGCCGCTCCAGTCGCGGACCGGTTCACCGTATACGCGCAACCGGGCGATGCCACCGTCCGGATAGATGTTGATGCGCAGATGAGTCCAGGTTGCCGCGCCCGAAAGCGCGATGTGGTGATGCGCGTTTCCGCGCAGGTTGCACGCTGGGACGATCTGCGTCCACTGCGCCTGGTCGAGCGGGCCGCTGGTCGCGCACGCGTCGATCGACGCTGCGGGCGGGAAATTGCCGGTGAAGTGACTCGTGTCGATGTCCACGCCGTGCAGCACGCCGGGATAAGCGAGCTTGACGATGCAGTGATCGAATCCTTCGCTGCGCTTGCGTCGGGTTTCCCAGCCATCCATCCACTTGCCGTGGTCGTCGTACTTGCCGGGAACGAACACGGGTGGCTCATGGTTGAGCATGCGCTCCTTCGGAGCGAAGAACTCATCGGTCGCGTGCAGTGCCAGCGCACCGCGGCGTGCGTCGGCCAGGTTGACGTACTTGCGAACGAAATCGGGGACAGCATCAGCGCTCATGCGCGTTCCTTTGCGTGCTCATGGGGCGAAGCTTCCCATGATGCCGGTATAGGTCTTGGGCAGTGGTCGGGCGAGATCGCCATGCTTGCTGGTGCGCAACCCCAACGACACCAGGCCCTCGACCATCTTCACCGCCGCGCCGACGCCCTCCACCACCGGCGCGCCGATCGCCTGTTCGACATCGCGGCACAGGTCCGCCATGCCGGCGCAGCCGAGCACGATGGCGCCCGACCCATCCTGAGCGAGCGCCCGACGGCACTCTTCGATGATGATCCGGCGTGCATCGGACTCCGGCCGCTCCAGATCGAGCACTGCCAGATCAGTGCCGCGGACGTTGCGGCAGAAGCGCTCCATCCCGTAATTGCGCGCGAGGTGGCGGGCGATCACGCAGGTGCGGCTGAGAGTAGTCACGACGGAGAATCCCGTGGCAATCATGCTCGCGTAATGCATGGCGGCTTCGGCGATGCCAATCACCGGCCCGCTGGCGATTTCGCGTGCGGCAAGCAGCCCAGGGTCTCCGAAGCACGCGATCACGTAACCGTCGCAGCCCTCCGCGTCGCCTTTACGGACCTCGTCCAGCAGGCCGATCACGCTGATCGCCTCATCATAGTGTCCTTCGATCGACACTGGACCCATGACTGGGTTCACGGTAGCGATCTCAGTGCCGTGCGCGGCTACGCTTGCGGCGGCCTGACCGATCTTTCGCGTCATGCCGGGCGTCGTGTTGGGGTTGATCACTTTGATCCGCATGCCGTTCTCCAGAGCCGCCGAACACGTGCTTCAGATCGAGCGGCGTCGCATTGCCATCGCGCAACACCAGGCTGCGCTCCACGTGCTCCAGGTGCTGACGCATCAGGTCCGGCGCATGCGCAGCCCGCTTCTCGATCGCATCCAGAATCGCGCCATGCTCGTCCGGCGGACACGAATGCGCGCCCGGGTATTCGTACAGCGCGATGATCAACGAAGCGCGCGACACCAACTCGCGCAGCATCCCCGACAACACCGAATTTCCGGACAACTCGGCCAGCATGAGGTGATAGTCGCCAGAGAGCTTGATCAGTGCGCGCCGGTCGCTCGCTGCGCGCGCGGCATCCTCGCGGCGCAGGTGCTCGCGTAGACGCCTGATGCCTGCGGGCGAGAGCGTGTGCAGCGCGCGCGCCACCACCGCCCATTCGATTGCGCGCCGGGCCTCGAATACCTCCCGCGCTTCGCGCACGCTGGGCTGCGCGACGAAAGCACCGCGGTTGTGCTGCAGGCTCACCACGCCCTCGTGTGCGAGCTGAAACAGCACCTGACGAATGCGCGTGCGGCCCACGCCGAAGATCTCGCCCAGCCGGTCTTCGGTCAGCTTGGTTCCCGGCGGCAGGCTGTGGTCCACGATCGCCGTCCAGATGCGTTCGTAAATCGCGTCCTGAGCGCGCACTGCTGCCGGCTCGGCAGTGGGCGCCTGACGAGTCCGCTTCGCGGCAACTGCATTCATATCGCCATCAACGTGCACAAAATAGAGGCATTGATTGTATACAATGCGCCGTAGCGGTGCAAATTCAGTCTAGCGTTCCGAGCACGCGCAATGGCGACCCACTGCCGCGCACAGCGCCGAAGCTGCACCATACAATCGTATACGTGCTGATGTTGGATCGTATACAAAATCGTGATTGAATGCGGCCATTCCGGCAGACGCCAGCGCGGCGCTGCTTCCGCCCTGGAGCTTCCTGAACGCCAGAGAATCATCAGAGGAGAAGACCATGTCCAAACCTGTCGATGCAATGCGGCGCGCTGCCCTGGCCGCCATTCCAGCGTTGTTCTGCGCAGTGCTGCCGGCCGCGGTGCAGGCCGCCGAGAAGGTCCTGAAGATCGGCGTGCTCGGCGTGATGAGCGGCCCGGCCGCATCCTGGGGGCTGGTCAACAAGTACTGCGCCGAGGCCACGGCGCAGATGTTCAACGAAAAAGGCGGCGTCAAGATCGGTGCCGACACCTATAAGATCGAGATCGTCAGCATCGACGACAAAAACGATCCGAAGCTCGCGGTCTCCGGGGCCGAGCGGCTGACCAGACAGGAGGGTATCAAGTACAAGAACGGCGAGTTCCAGACCGTGTTCGTCGGCACCGTCGCCGACTGACCCGACTGCGAGCGGCATCGCCGCCCCGGCGCGACCGGCGCTTCCCTATGACCCAGATGTTGCTCAACGGGATCGTCCTCGGGACGATCTACGCGTTGATCGCCCTGGGCCTCACGCTGATCTTCAGCATCATGCGCGTGGTCAACTTCGCCCACGGCCAGATGTACATGCTGGGTGGCTTCGTCGTCTACTATGCCACCGTCGTCTACGGTCTCAACTATTTCGTGGCTTTGATCGCCGCCATTTTCGTGGTCGCAGCGATCGGCGCTCTGTTCGAGCGTTTCCTGTTCCGCCGCGTGCTGCGCATCGCCAAGCGCGAAGAGAACTCCATGCTGCTCGCGATGGGCACCGCGCTGCTGCTGGAGAACCTGGCGCTCGTTGCATTCGGCGAAAAGCAGCGGGGTGTGCCCCCGGTTGTCGATGGCGTCCTCGAGATCGGCGATGCGTTTCTCCCGGCAAGCCGCCTGCTGGTGGTGGCGCTGGCGACGCTGATGATTGCCGGTTTGCTGGTCTTCGTGCAGTACACACGCCCGGGCCGGGCTCTGCGCGCCATCGCACAAGACCGAGAGGTGACTGCGCTGCAGGGCGTGAACATCGACCGCATGGCTATCCTGGGCTTCGCGCTCGGTGCGGGCCTCGCTGGCGCCGCAGGCGGCCTCCTGGTCACGGTGTTCGCAGTCAATGCGGGTATGGGAACAGCGGTCTCCGTGAAGGCCTTTTTGATGATTATGATCGGCGGCGCCGGTGTCACCGCGGGCGCGATCCTCGGTGCTTTCGCGCTCGGCTTCGCGGAAGCAATCGGCTATGAAGTGTTCCCGGGCTCGATCACTTACCTCATCATTTTCATTGCGCTCATCGTGTTCCTGGCGATACGGCCGCAGGGCATCATGGGCCGGACTTCGTAAGGGCAATTCGCCGATGACGCACAATCGCGCCAAGCTGCTCGGTGCAATCGTGCTCCTGCTGGTCGCCCTGGCAGTGGTGCCGGCCGCGCTGCGCGATTCCCCGTATCTCGTCCACGTCCTGATCAACGCTGCGGTGCTGTCCATCATCGCCTCCGGCGTATGGGTGACCTTCGCGATCGGGCGCATCAACATCAGTCAAGGTGCCTTCGCAATGATCGGCGGCTACGTGACCGCGATCCTCTCGACGCGCTACGGGATGTCCTTCTGGATCTGCTTGCCGCTTTCCGGATTGATCGCTGCACTGGTCGGGATTGCCGTGGGCTGGCCGATTCTGCGGTTGCGCGGCGTGTACTTTTCCATGATCAGCTTGAGCCTCACCGAAGCGGTGCGCCTCGCTTTCTTGAATGGCGGCGAGTTCACCCGCGGCGCGAGCGGGATCATCAACGTGCCGCGCCCGGGTGCGCTCAGCCTGTTTGGCTTCACGCTCGTGCCTGCGTTCGACGGATCTTCACCGCTGCCTTACTACTATCTCGCGGTGGCACTGTTGATTTTGACGCTGCTTGCTTTGTGGCGCATCGCGCACAGCCGGCTGGGGTGGACATTCCGCTCCATGCGCCTCAACGAGGAGCTCGCCGCCAGCGTCGGCGTTAACGTCGCCAAGTATCGCGTCATCGCCTTTGCCATTTGCTGCTTCATCGGCGGCATCGGCGGGTCGTTCTTCGCTGCCTTCCACCAGAACATCTATCCGGCCACGTATACGGTCAACGATTCGATGTCGTTTATGCTCTATTGTTTTCTCGGCGGCCTGGACTACATCGCCGGGCCGGTCGTGGGCGCATTTCTCCTGAGTATCAGCTTCGAGGGCCTGAATGCGCTCCAGCAGTATCAGCCGCTCATCTATGCGCTGTTGATGATCGGCTTCATGCTCTGGCTGCCCAACGGTATCCTGAGTCTGTGGCCGAGCTCTTCGGTGAGCGCAGGCAGCGGCGCCAAACCCGGCGGCCCGGCTGGCGAAACCTCAACGGCGGCTGAAGCCTGACATGGCGTTGCTGAGCGTATCCAACCTGACGAAGCGCTACGGCGGGCTGGTTGCCAACAATGACATCGGTTTCGAGCTCGAGGAGGGTCAGATCTTGAGCGTGATCGGACCCAACGGTGCCGGCAAGAGCACGCTGTTCAAGCTGATCGCAGGCTTCGTCAAGCCGACCTCGGGGCGCGTCGTATTTCAGGGCAGCGAGATCACCGGCCTGCCAGCCCACGTCGTGGCCGAGCGCGGCATCGTGCGCACGTTCCAAGAGACCACGGTGTTCAAAGAGATGTCGGCGCTGCAGAACGTCGTCGTGCCACACCATCTGCGCTGTCACGCAACGACGCTGGGTATCTTCTTTGGGACCCGACGGGCACGCGAGGACGAGCTGCGCTTTCACGAGAGCGCCGCGGACATCCTGCAATTTCTCGGTCTCGGCAAAGTCATGCGCGAGCGCGCCGGCAGCCTGCCGCATGGACATCTGCGCGCGCTGGGTATCGCCATGGGGATGGCGGCCAATCCGACGTTACTGTTGCTGGATGAGCCTTTTGCCGGAATGAATCCCGAGGAGACGGACACCGCCGTCGAGCTGGTGCGCAAGATCGTGCAGCGCGGCGTCACGGTCATCCTCGTGGAGCACGACATGAAAGCCGTGATGCGCATCAGCGATAGGATCGTGGTGATCAGCTTCGGAGCTAAAATCGCGGAGGGCACGCCACAGGGGATCCAGAGGAATCCGGCGGTGATCGAAGCCTACCTCGGCGCCGAGGATGACGAGCTGGGGGTCTGAGGATGTATCTCCAGTTACGCGACGTCGATGTCGCTTACGATAAGGTACTCGCCCTCAAGTCTGCCTCGATCGCTGCGGAGCGCGGCGAGATTGTCGCGCTGATCGGCGCCAATGGCGCCGGGAAGACCACCACCATGCGCGCGATCACCCGGCTCACGCGCATCAAGCGCGGCGAAATCATGCTCGATGGGGAGCGCATCGACGGCCTGTCGCCAGATCAGATCGTCAGGCGCGGGATCTCCATGGTGCCCGAGGGCCGGCATGTCTATCCCTTCATGAGCGTGAAGGACAACCTGCTGATGGGCGCGTACCTGCGGCGCGATCCCCAGGGGATCCGCGCCGATCTCGATCGCATCTATGTGCGCTTTCCCAGGCTCAAGGAGCGATTGCGGCAGCAGGCGGGCTCGTTGAGCGGCGGCGAGCAGCAGATGGTGGCGATGGGTCGCGCGCTCATGGCGCGGCCCAAGCTCCTGCTGCTCGACGAGCCGTCACTGGGGCTTGCGCCGATGATGGTCCGGCAGATCGCGCAAGCGATCGTCGCGGTGAACCGCGACGATCAAGTCACGGTCCTGCTGGTCGAACAGAATTCGCGCATGGCCTTGAAGATTTCAAATCGCGGATACGTGCTGGAGACGGGCAGCGTCGCGCTGCAGGGACGATCGTCCGATCTCTTGCACGACGATCATGTGCGGCGGCTCTACCTGGGCGCGTGAGCGGTGTCGCGCACTAGCGCACAGTAGAGTTATGTCTGAAAGTCAGTACTTGACCTAGCGGATATCGTCGGTCGAAATCGTGATCAATGTCCGTTCCCGGATTTCCGCAGTCGACCCATAGCCGACGTAGACCGCTCCCCGAACCGGCCATTTAATCGGGGCAAAGCTGACATTCAGGCAATTAGAGGATCATCATCCAACCGGGATCGACCCACTCCGTCAACGCGTCCTCGAAGCCACCAGGCTGGTGCTTCCACGAGCTGTAATGTCAGGGCAGTGTAAGAATTTTGCCTGCATCGGTATG
>JBGQKF010000225.1:0-7253 GCA_041499435.1 Gammaproteobacteria bacterium | reverse complement strand
TGCAGCTCGAACTGATCACCTTGCAGCGTGAAGTGGGCATCGCATTCGTCTATGTGACGCACGATCAGCAGGAGGCGCTTGCGCTGGCGCACCGGATCGCCGTGATGAACCATGGCCTGGTTGAGCAGGTGGACGAGCCGTCCAAGATCTACGGGTTTCCGAACAACCGCTTCGTCGCCGATTTCATCGGTACCTGCAATATCCTCGACGCCGAGGTCTCATCGGTCAACGCGGAAACGATGCGGTTGAGCATTCTCGGGCTCGGGGAAGTGCAAGCGATGCGGACGGACGCCGCGCGGCCGGGACAGCGCGGAGCGCTGGCATTGCGCCCCGAGCAGGTCGAGATCAGTGCGCAACTTGAAGCCGATCCCGCGCACAATCATTTTGCCGGCAAAGTCTTCGACTTCCTCTATTTGGGGGACGTGACCGTCTACGTCGTGGAACTGCCCAACGGCACGCGGGTGGAAGCGATGCTGCCCAACTCGGCGCCTGGCCGGGTGAAATTCTTCGAGGCCGGCGATCTCGTCGAGATCAGCTGGCGCTTCGACGCCGGCCGCTTTCTGGCGGACTGACGTGCAGGAACGCGCCCTGAACAAATGGCTGATCAGCGCCCCGCCGCTGCTCTACCTCGTCGTCTTCTTCGCCATTCCCACGCTGATCATGGTGGCCGCGTCGTTCCGTTATGCGGGCGACTTCGGCGGGCTTGCGCCGGTCTTCGAGCCGTCGGAGGATGGCGGCACCACGCTCAACCTGACGTTGGAAAATTATCAGCGGTTCTTTTCCGATGCCTTATATGCGCAACTGTTTCTGAAGTCGTTCGGTTACGCGGTCCTCACCACGGCGCTCTGCCTGCTCATCGGCTATCCTCTGGCGATGCTGATCGCGCGCAGCCCCAAGCGGCATCGCGATCTGCTCGTTTTGCTGGTGATCCTGCCGTTCTGGAGCAACTTCCTGATCCGCGTCTATGCGTGGATGATCATTCTCGGCCCGCAATCCGTGTTCGTCGCCGGGTTCAACGCGCTCATCGGTCTCGCCGGATTGCAGCCGATGCGTCTGCTGTTTACGCCGTTCGCTGTGGTGGTCGGGCTGGTCTACGTGCATCTGCCGTTCATGGTGCTGCCGCTGTACGCCAACCTTGAAAAGCACGACGCGGCCCTGCTCGATGCGGCGCAGGATCTGGGTGCGAGCGCTTGGCAGCGGTTCTGGCGCGTAACCTTCCCGCTCTCTCTGCCGGGCGTATTCGCGGGAGCGGCGCTGGTGTTCATACCCGCGTTCGGCATTTTCGCCATCCCCGACATCCTGGGGGGCACCACCGGGATCATGATCGGCAATGTGATCAAGCAGCAGTTTCTCGATACCCGCGACTGGCCGTTCGGCAGCGTGCTGTCGATGATCCTGACGCTGACCGCCATAGCACTGGCGGCTGCGGCGGCCTGGTATGCGCGGCGCGCGAGGGCACTGGCATGAAACGCCGTTCGTTGTGGTTGTGGGCCGCTGCTGCGCTTGCTTACGTGTTCCTGTACGCGCCGCTCGTGATCGTGGTCGTCTACTCGTTCAACGACTCCCGGTTGAATGCGCAGTGGGTCGGATTCACGCTCGAGTGGTACCGCAAGCTGTTTGCCGACGAGGAAATGTTGACCGCTGCCCGGAACTCGCTGGTCATCGGCCTGGTGGCAAGTGTCGTCTCTACTGCGCTGGGGACTATGGCGGGTTACGCGATGTATCGCTACAAACTGCGTCTGCTGCCAATCCTGGTGGTTGCGCCAATCGCCATCCCTGAGATTTTGATGGGGGTGAGCCTGCTGATCTTCTTCGTGGGCATCAATCTGACGCTCGGGCTGATCTCCATCACGCTCGCGCATATCGCGTTCTGCATCGGTTTCGTCGCGATCGTCGTGCGCTCCCGCCTGGCTGGCATGGACGAAAGCCTGGTGGAAGCCGCTCGCGATCTGGGTGCGACGCCGTGGGGCGCATTCCGGCTCATCACGCTGCCGCTGATCATGCCCGGTGTCATCGCCGGTGCCCTGATAGCGTTTACGCTCTCTATCGACGATTTCGTCGTTACCTATTTCACCGCTGGAGCCGATGCATTGACCCTGCCGCTGAAAATCTACACTATGGTGAAGATCTCGGTGACGCCCGAGGTGAACGCGGTGTCCACGCTGCTGATGCTGCTCACACTGGCGCTCATCGTGGTGGCTTCCCGCCTCGCGCCGGGCGCGCTGCGGGGGCGTTAGAGCCGACGGTACCACTGGCGAGTACGATCGATTTGACATACGCTTCCCTAGCTAGCTCATGCCTCTAAACCCGGGGGACGACCGTGAAAAAACTGCTTTGCCTGCTGTGGCTCCTCAGCCTGCCCGCGCTCGCCAAGGACGACGTGCTGCATCTTTACAACTGGAACGACTACCTCGCCCCGGAGACGCTCGCGCGCTTCGAAAAGGCCTGCAGCTGCAAAGTGCAGCAGACCTACTTCTCAGACAATGAAGAGATGATGGCCAAGCTCGCAGCGGGCGCACGCGGCTATGACATCATCGTGCCGACTTCGAACTACATCCAGGCGATGGCCAAGCAGGGCTGGCTGCAGCCGCTCGATCACGGCAAGGTGCCGAATCTCAAGAACGTCCTGCCGACGTATCTGAACACGGAGTTCGACCCGGGCAACAAATACTCCGCACCCTATGCGATGTCGATCACGCTGATCGGTTACAACGAGCAGAAGATCAAAGAGCTCGGAGTTCCGGTCGAATCCTGGGCCACGATCTTCGATCCCAAGATCCTGGAGAAGATCAAGGGGCGAGTGACCGTGCTCGACAGTCAGAGCGAGTTGATGGCAGCCGCGTTGAAATACCTCGGCTACTCGGTCAATGATCGCGACCCCAAGCACTGGCAGCAGGCCAAGGAAGCGATTCTGAAGGCAAAGCCGTACTGGGCTGCCTTCAATGCATCGAGCTATATTCGCGAACTGTCCGCTGGCAACATCTGGGTGGTGCACGGCTACTCGAATGATATCTACCAAGCTGACCAGGGCGCACAGAAGGCGGGCATGAAGTTCCGCATCCGCCATGCACTGCCCAAAGAGGGCGCGGTGCTGGCATTGGACGCCATGGTGATCGCCAAGGGCGCCCCGCGCCCCGATCTGGCGCAGCAGTTCATCAACTTCATGCTGGAGGGGCGCAACTCCGCCGATCTAACCAACATGATAGGCTCGGGCAACCCAAACCGTGACGCCCTCCAGTACATCAACCCCGAGATCAAGCAGATCGCGGCCATCTTCCCCGATGAGCAGACCTCGAAGAAGCTGGAGATGCTCAAGGATATGACGCCTGCGCAGCGGCGCTTGCTCAATCGAATCTGGACCGAGATCAAGGCGAAATAGCCGGCGCAGCCGCCTACGACTGCCGGCGTGGTGCCGGCCCGAGGTGAATCGCAACCGTGGCCGGGGATCGGCGGCAGAATGATGCGGCAATACTGTCGACATGACTCTGCATCCTGACGGCCAGGACGGCGGTTATGCGCGCCGGTCCCGGCTGGTGCGATACTTGGCCGTTGCCTACGTACTGCTCGTCGTGTACGCCAGCCTTTATCCGTTTGGGCCCTGGCGCCAGCTGGCCGCCTCCCCGTTCACCTTCCTGTTCGAGCCTTGGCCACGCCATTACACCGCAACCGATGTCGCAATCAACGTGATCGGCTACCTTCCGCTCGGTCTGCTCATTACTTTGAGTGCGCTAGGCCGAACCGCGTCCAGATGGGCGGCGGTGATTGCGGTACTGGTCGGCACCCTGTTGAGCCTTGGTCTGGAGACGCTGCAAAGTTATCTTCCGCAGCGGGTCCCTTCGAATCTCGATCTGCTGAGCAATGGACTGGGCGCCCTGGTGGGCGCTGTTATCGCCGCCTCCGCCGGTCAGCGCTTCCTCCTGGGTGGCCGCCTATATCGGTTGCGGCATCGCATCTTTCTGCCCGGAGCAGCGGTCGACGCGGGATTCGTGGTGCTGGTGCTGTGGTTGTTTACCCACTTGTATCCCGCCGTGTGGCTTTTCGGAAACGGCGATCTCAGGTTCTGGCTGCATGGCATCACCAATCTCGCATATACACCCGGCTCGTATCGCTGGATCGAAGCCGGCGTCACGGCACTCAACCTCGCCGGCATCGGACTCTTCGTCGCGTCGCTGGCGCGTGCTGGGAGAAGCACGGCGGTGCCCTTGCTACTGCTGTTCGGAATGGCGGTGCTGCTGAAGAGCGTCGCGGCGGTGGGGCTGTTCAAGCCGGGGGACGCGTCTCTTTGGCTCACACCAGGGGCGATGCTTGGCGTGCCTCTCGGGGTGGTCCTTTACGTTGCCCTGCTACACCTGTCCAGGTCGCGCCTGGCTCCGGCTGCCGCCTTGGTATTGTTGTCGGGCGCGATGCTGGTGAACGTCGCTCCGGAGAATCCTTATATCACCCGCTCTGTCATGGTCTGGCAGGCAGGGCACTTTTTGAGCTTTAACGGCACCACACGCATGGTATCCAGCCTGTGGCCGTTCATTGCTGCAGCGTATCTGAGCTGGTTTGCCTGGGTTTAATCGAAGCATCAGGACGTGGCGGAAAAGCCGGAACAGGGCCGCGACGGGGTGCAGGGAACTGCGGTTTCGGCCGCTAATCGAACCAAAGATCGAACGGTGCCCAGATGAAGCGCTTCGCTCTCGCTTTCCTTGCAATGTGGTCGGTGCCCATGGCGGCGTTTGCCGGGCTGCCCTCATTCGATGAGTTCTATGTCGGGGTCTCCGAATGCCGCTTCGACCTTTCACGCTATGCGGATCTGCCGATGGATCCGTACGCGGACGCCGTGCTGATTTCCCTGCCAACGGCAGGGGCGATGCGTGGATTCGTCATCACTACTTTCTATTTCTCCCCCGGGCGTGAAGGCAAGGCCGAGGGTTATGGCCTCATCTTCAATGGTCCGCTCGATGCTGTCGCCCATGCTTTCCCCGAGCTTGCCGCGCGCGAAACCGTCAACGGTCATCTGCGGCGCCTGCTGCGTCTCTCTGATGAGACCAATGACGGCAAAGCCACGCGCAAGACCCTGCTGTTGTGCAATTCCGGCATGTCTACCTAGCCGTCGCTTTGTGAAATTTTTGTGAAGCGGTGACAGTATGACCGCGCGCGGCACACGCGCGCCTCCTAACGGCTCTCACAAGCCGTTAACATATTGCTCAAGTCCGTGTCCTGTACCCGACGCCGATGTGTGGCGCGAATGTCAGACGCGTGGCATGGCTCTTGCACAATGAGTCTGCAATACTGCGTATGTCCGACACCGTCACCGTGGACGGACGTTGAGCTGAAATTCATTTTGAGACAAACGGGCACCATGCTCACATCGCCGCCATTGGTCCTCGTGGCTGAGGATAACGAAGACATCCGGGAGCTGGTCTCGCATCAGCTGCGTCGGATGGGCGTCCGCGTGGTGGTCGCGGAGGACGGCCGGCGCGCGGTCGATGTTGCGCTCGCCGAGCGCCCGGGTCTGGTGCTGATGGATATGGACATGCCGGTGATGAGCGGATTCGACGCGGTTGCGGCGTTGCGCGCGCAAGGTTATGCGGGGCCGATCTTCGCGCTCACCGCCTATCAGGACGGTCCGGAAGCGGAGCGTGCGCTGTCGAGCGGATGTGACGCCCTGCTTGGAAAACCGATCAATAGTGAGCGCCTGCGCCGCCATGTGAGTTCGGCGCTGGGCGTCCCTGCAGCGAGATGAACAACATGAGCACGCTTACCGGAACGGCACACAACCAGTCGACGCTCCCCGGCGCACTGCCCGCGCTCACGGTGATGGTCGAGAAAGACCTGGAGGTGCTGGTGCATCGCTTCCTCGCCCGTAAGCGCGCCGATCTGGAACGAGCGCGCGCCGCGCTCGCCACCGGAGACTTCGAGACCATCCGGCGTATCGGCCACGACCTCAAAGGTGCCGGCGAAGGTTTCGGCTTTCCTGAGCTGTCGGCTTTCGGTGCGGCGCTCGAGCGCGCCGCAGTTCTTCACAATGAACGCGCGTTGGATGATGAGCTCGTGGCAGTCGACCAATTCCTTTCG
This sequence comes from Gammaproteobacteria bacterium, assembly GCA_041499435.1. Classification (GTDB taxonomy): domain Bacteria; phylum Pseudomonadota; class Gammaproteobacteria; order Burkholderiales; family SHXO01; genus SHXO01. The sequence goes on along the minus strand of JBGQKF010000225.1, from coordinate 1,190 downwards.
CGCTTGCGCATTACGTTCAAATAAATGAATCCAGCCACCCTGAAGACTCATGAAGTGAAGACCGTAGCTCCCTTGCAGAACTTTGCCGTTGCCCATGCCACCAGCATGCGCGTCGCGATCGTGGAAGACGATCCGTCGCAGGCTGAGCTGCTGACCCACTGGCTCGAGCTGGCGGGTCATCATTGCCACCATTTCGACCGCGGCGAGCTGCTGATCCGCTCGCTCGATCAGGAAAGCTTCGATGTGCTGGTGCTCGACTGGAACCTGCCCGATATCAGCGGCGTGGATGTGTTGAAGCGCATCCGCAACAGCTCCCAGTCGGCCCTGCCGATCCTGTTCGTCACTGCGCGTAACCGAGAAGACGACGTGGTGACCGCGCTGCGCCAAGGTGCGGACGATTACATGGTCAAGCCGGTGCGCCGCCTGGAGCTGCTGGCCCGTCTGGAAGCCATCGCCCGGCGCGGCAAGCATCGCAGCGAGCAGCCGGAAGTGATCGAGCTCGACGTGTACCGCGTCGATACACAGACACGCACAGTGCTGCGCAACGAGCGCCAGGTCGAGCTTACCGCGAAGGACTTCGATCTGTCAGTGCTGTTCCTGCGCAACGTCGGACGGCTGCTCTCGCGCGGACACATCCGCGAAAGCGTGTGGGGCCCCAATGCAGTGGTGACCTCGCGCACCCTGGATACTCACGTCAGCCGGATACGCAACAAGCTGGGGCTCACGCCCGAGAACGGCTGGCGACTGGCTGCAGTTTATCGTTACGGTTACCGTCTCGAGCAGCTTGACGCCGCGGCGCAGCGCATCGCGGCAAGCAACGAACGCTAAGAGATCTTCGGGCGGGAGCTCCCGCATCTAGTCTTCCTCGCGCCGGCCTTGAACGCCGGCGCGGTCGTTTTGGCGCCTGGGGAACCGGTCGCGCGGAGCTATAATGCCGGCTCCCGCTGCCAATCATTTCCCATGAGCTACTACCGCCATCACGTATTTTTCTGCTGCAACCAGCGCGACAACGGCGCAGCCTGCTGCAACGATCACGGCGCGCAAAAGATGCGCGACTATGCGAAAGCCAGGATCAAGCAGCTTGGACTGTCTGGCAAGAGCCAGGTACGGATCAACCAGGCCGGCTGCATGGACCGCTGCGAAGAGGGTCCGGTCATGGTGGTGTACCCTGAGGAGGTGTGGTACACCTA
>JBGQKF010000224.1:0-7302 GCA_041499435.1 Gammaproteobacteria bacterium | reverse complement strand
GGTGGTGCGCGGCTCTACTACGCACAGCTCGCTGCCGCGCAGCGCGGTAATCAACGTGAGGCCGGTGTTCGCAATGCGAAAGCGCTCGCCTGCATTGAGGATCACATCCTCGTCACTGCCTTCCTGCGTAAGCCATACCGCTCCGGCGAGACATACGACGCGCGCGCCTGCAGCTTCGCGTAGACACACTACACCGTCGCGCGGGAGATTGAAACTGGATGGGCCTAAGTCGATTTTCATGGCACACTCCTCGGGCAATCGTCGATATTCCATGAGATCATGGGTTGCTGGTATTGTGCGACCGCCTCGCTCAATACCGCAAACGAGTTCTTGGAATGCGAGCCATGAGTAAACGGAATGCCTGATCCGGCCAGCACACGGCCATCGCTCGATCTGCTGCACGGCTTCGAGGCCGCGGCCCGGCACCTGAGCTTCACGCACGCGGCGCGGGAGCTCTTCATCACGCAGTCGGCGGTGAGCCGTCAGATCAAGGCGCTCGAAGAGCGTCTGGGCGTGGTCCTGTTCGTACGCGGCGCGCGCGGCATCGCCATGACCGAAGCAGGCGAGCGCCTGTATCGCGCCGTCGGCGCCGCGCTCGCGCAAGTGCAGGAGGCAATCGCCTCACTGACGAATACAGCGTCTCGCACGATAACATTGTCCTGCACGCTCGCGTTCTGCTCTTTGTGGCTGATTCCGCGACTGTCGTCTTTCCAGAAAGCGCATCCCGGAGTGGAAGTGCGGCTGTCAGCCAGCAATGAAGTGGTGAATCTGGAGCGCAGCCGCATCGATCTGGCGATTCGCTATGCGCCTGCGCAGCGCGCCCCGGCCGGGGCGTTGCGATTGTTCGGCGAGGCGGTCGCGCCGATGTGCTCGCCCGCTCTGCTCAAAGACAAATCGCGCCCGCTGCGCCGAATAGAAGATCTGCGCCACCACATCCTGCTGCATCTGGATGAGCCGATGGGACCGTTGCCGTGGCTTTCGTGGAGCACGTGGCTGGAGGCGGCCGGCTTGCCGCAGCTGCAACCGGCGGGCTCGATGCATTTCAACCACTACGAACAGGTGATCCGCGCCGCGTTGAGCGGACAAGGCGTTGCCCTCGGGCGCATGCCGCTGCTCGGCGGGCTGGTGAACGATGGATCGCTGGCGCTGCTGTTTCCGGATAGCGCAGCGAGCAATCGCGCGTATTGGGTGATCACTTCGGACGCGGCAAGCGAGCGTGCGGAGGTGCGGTGGTTCGTGGAGTGGTTGATGCGGGAGGGCGCAGCGCAGGTTACCGAGAATGGATCCTCAACGCAGAGGCGCGGGCATCAAACCCAACTTCAACGCAAAAGCGCCGTCACTAAACCGAACCTCAACGCAAAAACGCCTAAACCGAAACGCAACGCAAAAGCGCAAAGGACGCAAAAGGCGCAAAAGAAACGCGAAGGAAGGAAGGACGTGCCAAGCGCTGAGGACAGATAGGCCGAGTCTTGCGTCCCGCTGAAGCTCGATCCGCCTCGAACCGCGCCTTAGCGTCAATCGTCTTTCCTTGATTTCTTTTGCGGCCCTTTGCGTCCTTTGCGCTTTTGCGTTGAAGTTCGGTTTAGCTTTAGAGCCCCAGTTTGCGCCACAGCATCGTAAGCCAGCAGATACGCGGCGGCACTCCACGACTGCCCGGGCATCCCGCGCGGAGCGCCGCTGCGGCCGTGGAACCACTCGTTGAACTGCCAGTCATTCTGCGCATTGGCCTGAGCCAGACGCACCAGCGTGTCGTGCGCAGCCCGCGGGCTGCCGTATCTCGCCAGCGCCATCACCCAGAACCCGCCGATCAGCGGCCAGCACCCGCCATTGTGATACTGATATTCGAGGTTCTGCCGATGGCGCCCCATGTAGGCACGCCACTCACGTGAGTTTTCCCGGATCGGAATACAAGTCGCGCGCGCAGGCCACGGCGAACCGACGCCTGCCTGCTCGAGCGCCGCGACAATCGCACGCGCCCGCCGCTCATCGGCAAGGCCGAGCAGCACCGCCAGCACGTTGCCGAACACATCGCCCTCATCGCCGAAAAACGAAAAGTTCACGTAGCTCAGATAGAGCCGGCGGTTCTTCGCGCCGACCCGCGCAAAGTCGGCCAGCAGCCGCAAGCGGCGATATTCCGGGACGTCGCGCGCGAACGGGAAGAACAAGTGATTGAAGTGATACACGGTTTGCGCGCTCCCGGGTAGCCGGTACACGCGCTTCACGTGGTACCACAGCGCATTGGTGTAGAGCACGAAGCCCGATCGCGGCATGATGTCGGCCCAGTCGCTGGCTTCGTTTTGACTCAGCAGTTGCAGACGCGGATGCTCCTGGCACTGCAGCCATGTCAGCGCCCGTCCGACGCGCTCCTTCATCTTCGAGAGCAGGCCCGCGGCCGGCGCAATGCGCTCGAGCTCCGCGAGCGCGATCAGCCACCACAACGTAGCGTCGATGCAGCCGACATACCAGAAGTCCGCGTCGTGTCGCGCCGAGACGAACTTTGGAATTTGACCGTTGTCTGCTTGGTGTAGAGCGAGGGTCTGCAGACTGCGGCGAACGCCATGAATCAGCCGGGGCTGCCTCGACCGCAACATGGCCAGCGCGCACGCACCGGTATCACGCGCGAACACCGCGTCATAGGCACGCGCCCGAGCCCGCGACCCGGGATCGGCCGCTCGAATGCCCATCGGTCCGAGATTGGCCTGCAGCAGCTCGAGCGCGCGAGCGCGGGTGTCCTCGAGCAAGGTTTGCGCGTCCTGCTCACCGGCACGCGCCGATGGTGAACCACGAATCGGGATGCGTGAGCGGCGGGAGGGTTCTCGCACTTGATCTCCTTAACCACGGAATCAGTCAATTATAGGGGCAGCGCAAGGTCGTAAGGCTCATCGGCCTGCAGACGTTGCAATCAAAATGGGATCGATCGACACACTGCAATCGGCAAGATCCGAAGCCGCCAGCTCCGTGCTTTCTCCACAGGACATTTATTTGTTCAAGGAGGGCACGCATCGCCGGCTCTACGACAAGTTTGGCTGCCACCTGGTGAACGAGTCCGGCGTGGATGGCGCGCGCTTCGCGGTATGGGCGCCGAACGCGGAGCGCGTCTGCGTGTTCGGCGATTTCAACGACTGGGACACCACCCGGCACCCCCTGACGCCCCATAACGACGAGAGCGGCGTCTGGGAAGGCTTCATACCCGGCATCGAGCAGGGCGCGCGCTACAAGTATCACATCGACTCGCGCTACAACGGCTACAAGGTCGACAAAGCCGACCCACTCGCATTCTATTGCGAGGCGCCGCCGGCCACCGCTTCGCGAACATGGCGATTGGATTACGACTGGCGCGACGAGGATTGGATGCGCAATCGCGCACCGCATAACGCGCTGAACGCCCCGCATTCGACCTACGAAGTGCATCTCGGATCCTGGCGGCGCGGCGAGGACAATCGCATGTTGACCTATCGCGAGCTGGCGGCGCGCTTAGCGCAATACGCAGTGGAGATGGGCTTCACACACGTAGAACTGATGCCGGTGTGCGAGCATCCGTTCTACGGATCGTGGGGCTATCAAATCACCGGCTACTTCGCCCCCACCGCGCGTTACGGCACACCGCAGGACTTCATGTTCCTGGTGGACACCCTGCACCAGCACGGCATCGGCGTGATCATGGACTGGGTGCCGTCGCACTTTCCCGGCGACGAGCACGGTCTGGTTTACTTCGACGGCACTCATCTCTACGAGCACGCCGATCCGCGCAAAGGGCTGCACCCGGAGTGGAACAGTTACATCTTCAACTACGGACGCAACGAGGTGCGCGCGTTCCTGCTCTCCAATGCGACGTTCTGGCTGGAGCGCTACCACATCGATGGCCTGCGTGTGGACGCGGTCGCATCAATGCTGTACCTGGATTACGGGCGCAAGGCCGGCGAGTGGATCGCGAACCGGCACGGCGGAAACGAAAACCTCGAGGCGATCGAGTTTCTGCGCGCGCTCAACCAGTCGGTCTATCAAGAGCATCCCGATGTGCAGACCATCGCCGAGGAATCGACTGCGTGGCCGATGGTGTCGCGTCCGCCTTACGTCGGCGGGCTGGGCTTCGGCATGAAGTGGAACATGGGCTGGATGCACGACACGCTCGACTACTTCTCCAAAGATCCCGTGTTCCGCAAGTACCAGCAGAATCGTCTCACCTTCAGCATCTGGTACGCATTCACGGAGAACTTCGTGCTGCCGCTGTCGCATGATGAAGTGGTGCACGGGAAGTCTTCTTTGATCGGCCGTATGCCCGGGGAGGACCCGCACAAGTTCGCCAACCTGCGTGCGCTGTTCGGCTACATGTGGACTCATCCGGGCAAGAAGCTGCTGTTCATGGGCGGCGAGCTCGGCCAGCGCCGCGAGTGGCAGCACGATTACAGTTTGGACTGGCATCTGCTGGAATACGCGCCGCATCGCGGCGTGAAAGACTGGGTCGGCGATCTCAACGCGTGCTATCGGCGCGAGCCGTCGCTGCACGAGTGCGATTTCGACGCCACGGGCTTCGAGTGGATCGACTCCGCCGATGCGGAAAACAGCGTGCTGGTGTATCTGCGACGCCCGCGCAAGGGGAGCGACCTGATGGTGATCGCGTGCAATTTCACCCCGGTGGCGCGCACCAATTACCTTATCGGCGTTCCGCGCACGGGTTATTGGCGCGAAGTGCTCAATAGCGACGCGGACCGTTACGGCGGCAGCGGCATGGGCAACTTTGGCGGTGTCGAGGCTGCGCCAGTCGCCGCGCATGGCCGGTTCCAGTCGATCGCCGTCACGTTGCCGCCCCTGTCGGTCGTCCTCTTCAAGAACGAAAGTCAGACGTGAGCCTGCCCGAGCGCGCGCCGGACATCACGATCGACGGACGCGCACGCATCATCATCGAAAGCGTCAAGCCGCAAGTCGATGGCGGCCGCTTCCCGATCAAGCGTGTCATCGGCGACAAGGTCAACGTAGAAGCCGACGTTTTCACCGACGGCCACGATGCGGTACGTGCCGAGCTGTGCTGGCGTCCCACCGGGGAGCAGGAATGGCAGCGCGCCGCGATGAAGCCGCTCGGCAACGATCGCTTTCGTGCCGCCTTCACTGTCGACGAGCTGGGGCGCTACCTCTACACCGTGGAGGCCTGGGTCGATCATCTGCTGTCATGGCGCCTGGAGCTCGCCCGGCGCGTCGAAGCCGAAGACATTGCCTCAGCGCTGCTGCAGGGCGCTCAGCTGATCGAACAGGCGGCCGCCCGCGCGAACGCGAGCGACGCTGAGCTGCTGCGTGCCTGGGCGGCACAGCTGCGTGGCACGCAAACGCCCGCAGCACGCCAGCGCATCGCCCTCGATGAGGATCGCTACGCGGCAGCCGCACGCTATCCCGATCGCAGTCTGGCCATGCGTCAGGCGCCCGAATTGCAAGTCGTGGTCGATCCGCCGCTGGCGGGATTTTCCGCATGGTACGAATTCTTTCCGCGCTCTTGCGCGCCGGAACCCGGCAAGCACGGCACGTTTCGCGATTGCGAAGCGCGGCTGCGCTACGCGGCGGAGATGGGTTTCGACATCGTCTATCTGCCGCCAATCCATCCCATCGGTACGATCAAGCGCAAAGGGCCCGACAACACGCTCGATCCGGGGCCCGATGCACCGGGCAGTCCGTGGGCAATCGGCAGCGCGCAAGGCGGTCACACCGCGGTGCATCCGCAGCTCGGCACGCTGGACGATTTTCGCGCCTTTCTGCGCAGCGCGCGCAAGCACCATCTGGAAGTGGCGCTCGATATCGCGTTCCAGTCCGCACCGGATCATCCCTTCGTGCAGGCTCATCCGCAATGGTTCCGCCATCGGCCCGATGGCAGCGTGCAATACGCGGAGAACCCGCCGAAGATGTATCAGGACATCTATCCGTTCGACTTCGAATCTGCGGCATGGCGCGAGCTGTGGCAGGCGCTCGCAGACGTGTTCCGCTTCTGGATCCGCGAAGGCGTGACCATCTTTCGCGTCGACAATCCGCACACCAAGCCGTTCGCATTCTGGGAGTGGGTAATCGGTGAGCTCAAACGCGAGCATCCGCAGCTGATCTTCTTAGCAGAGGCGTTCACGCGGCCCAAGGTCATGCATCGTCTGGCGAAGGCCGGCTTTACGCAGTCGTACACGTACTTCGCCTGGCGCAACACCAAGCACGAGCTGACGGAGTATTTCACCGAGCTCACGCAAGGCGAGGGCCGCGAATATTTCCGCCCCAATTGCTGGCCCAACACGCCCGACATTCTCACGGAATACCTGCAGTTCGGCGAGCGCCCGGCCTTCATGGCGCGCGTAGCGCTGGCGGCGACACTGAGCGCGAACTACGGCATCTACGGGCCGGCGTATGAGTTGCTGGAGCACGAGCCGCGCGAGCCCGGCAGCGAGGAATATCTGCATTCGGAGAAATACGAGATCCGGCATTGGGATGTCGAACGGGCGGACAGCCTGCGACCCTTCATCGCGCGCCTCAATGCGATCCGCAGAGACAACAGCGCCCTGCACAGCGATTGGAGCCTGCGCTTCCATTCCATCGCCAATGAGCAGATGATCTGCTACAGCAAGGCAGCCGAGGACGGCGCCAACGTGATTCTCACCGTGGTCAACCTCGATCCCTATCACACGCAGTCGGGGTGGGTCGATCTCGATCTGGCAGTGCTCGGTGTCGATGCGCAGGCGCCCTATCAGGTCCACGAGCTGCTGTCCGGTGCGCGCTATCTATGGCATGGCGCGCGCAACTTCGTACAGCTCAATCCGGCCAATGCCCCAGCTCACATCTTCCGGCTGCGCCGCCGCGTGCGCACCGAGCGCGATTTCGACTATTTCCTCTGACCGGGGACCTATGGATCAGCCTGCCAACACGCCCGCCAATGCTCCGGTGACCTCCCCGATGGGTGCGTCGTCCCCGGTGTCGGTGCCCGCACCGATCGCCTGGGAAGACGACCCGCTCTGGTACAAGGACGCCATCATCTACGAGCTGCACGTGAAGGCGTTCTTCGACAGCGACAACGACGGCATGGGCGATTTTCGCGGGCTCACCGAGAAGCTCGACTACCTGCAGCAACTCGGCGTCAACACGCTGTGGCTGCTGCCGTTCTATCCCTCGCCGATGCGCGACGACGGTTACGACATCTCCGACTATCACAACATCCATCCTGCGTACGGCACACGCCACGATTTCCGCCATTTCGTGCGCGAGGCGCATCGGCGCGGCTTCAAGATCATCACCGAGCTGGTGATCAACCACACGTCCGATCAGCATCCGTGGTTCCAGGCC
>JBGQKF010000223.1:0-7310 GCA_041499435.1 Gammaproteobacteria bacterium | reverse complement strand
GACCTGCGGGCGCTGTTGCTGTTCGCGGCTATCGCGGTTCCCTGGTACGCGGTCATTCTCTACAAGGAAGGCTCAGGCTTCGTCCAGGGCTTTTTCATCAAGCACAATGTCAGCCGCTTCAGCGGCCCGCTGCAGGGGCACGCGGGCAGCCTGCTCTACTACATCCCGGTTGTGCTGATCGTCACGCTGCCGTTCACGGCGTGCCTGGTGAGCGTCTTTGCGCGGCTGAAGCGCGTATGGCGCGACGATCTCCAGTGTTACCTGCTGCTGTGGTTTGCCTTTGTGTTCCTGTTCTTCTCGCTCTCGGGGACCAAGCTGCCACACTACATTCTATACGGCATGAGCGGCATGTACATTCTGATGGCGGTGTACGCGCCGAGCTCGCGGTTCTGGGCGCTCGCCCCCGCGCTGCTCTGGTTCCTGTTCCTGTTGCTGTTGCCATCGGCGCTCGAATGGACGCGCCCGCATGTGACGGATGCTTATTACCGCGAGGCGCTCGCCGACGTCGGGCGCCAGTTCGGTACTGCGTACTACGTGTACTGTGCAGTGGCGCTTGCGGTTACGCTTGGGCTCACGATCGAGCCACGCATCCAGTTGAGTTTGAAGCTGACGACAATCGGCGCGCTGTCGGTGATCGCTCTGTCCGCGTTTCTGGTGCCGATCGGCGCGGCGATACAGCAGGAGCCGATCAAGGAGGCGGCGCTCCTGGCGCGCAGCCGCGGATGGGAAGTGATCATGTGGCGGTTGAATGCGCCGAGCTTCAGCGTCTACTACGGCCAGCCGACGATGAGCCGCGAGCCCAAGCCGGGTGATCTCATCATCACCAAAGCCAAGCGTTTATCCGAGCTGCAGGGAGTACAGCCGGAAGTGCTCTATGCGAAGAACGGCATTGTGCTGGTGCGCATCCATTGATTGCGAATAGTCCCTCGGCCGCATTGCACCTGACGCAGCCGCGCGTCTGGCTGCTGCCGGCGGTAGCGCTGGTCGGCATGCTGGCGATTGTGCTGACCGGCAGCAACGAAAGCGTATTCCTGTGGCTCAACGCGCTCGGGCCGCGCACGGGCGATACGCTGTGGGCCAACCTCACTATTCTGGGCGATACCACGGTTGCCCTCGCGCTGTGCCTGGTGCTCGCGCGTCGACGCCCGGACCTGTTGTGGGCGGCGGTGCCGGTCGCGCTGCTGGCGAGCGGCTGGGTGCATCTATTCAAGCCGCTGTTCGATGTGACGCGCCCGCCCGGCATATTGAGTCCGGATGCGTTTCATGTCATCGGGCCCGCGCATCACTACCATTCCTTCCCGTCCGGACACGCTACCACGGCGTTTGCGCTGGCGGGCGTGTGCGTGCTCGGCCTGCGCTTGCGCGCGCTCAGCATTGTGCCGTTGGCGCTCGCGTTGTTGATTGCCGTATCGCGCAGTGTGGTGGGCGTGCACTGGCCGCTCGACCTGCTTGGCGGCGCCTGCGGCGGATGGCTGGCTGCTGCGGCGGGGATAACGCTGGCGGCCCGCTTGCCGTTTGGATTGCGCCTCCCCGCGCAGTGGATCATGGCGCTGGCCTTCGCCGGTTGCGCCGTCGCATTGCTAGTCCGCTACGACACCGGCTATCCCGCAGCGTTGTGGTTGCAGCGCGCGCTCGGTGCCTTGGCGCTGTTCGCCTTTGCGCTCACCTTTGTGACGGGACGTGCGAGCCACGCTGCGCCGGGGTGATAGAATCGCGCAACCGTTTCTGCCGCAGCCTGACTACGGCGTCGCCGATGAGCTCCGAGCAACTGCAGGTCTCCGTCGTCATTCCGATCTACAACGAGGAAGAGAACCTTCCCGATCTCGTGGAGCGGGTGGGTGCGGCACTGTCGCGCAGCCGCCGCAGCTTCGAGCTGATCTGTGTCGACGACGGCTCACGCGATGATTCTGCGGCGCTGTTGTATGAGCTGGCCGCTACGCGAAGCTGGCTCAAGCCGATTCTTTTGATCCGCAACTACGGGCAGTCGGCGGCGCTGCAGGCCGGCTTCGACCATGCCCGCGGGGAAATCATCGTCACCCTCGATGGCGATCTGCAGAACGATCCCGACGATATTCCGCATCTGCTCGACCTGCTCGATGAGCGTCAGGATGTAGACGTCATCTCCGGCTGGCGCAAGGAGCGCAAGGACCGCGCCGTCTCACGCAGGATCCCGTCTATGATCGCCAACGGGATCATCTCGAAAGTGACCGGCGTGCCTCTGCATGACTATGGCTGTGCCTTGAAGCTCTACCGCGCGGCGGTGATCGGCGATATCAAGCTGTACGGCGAGCTGCACCGCTTCATCCCCGCGCTCGCGGCCGAGGTCGGCGCGCGCATTGTCGAAGTTCCGGTCAACCATCACCCGCGCACGCGCGGCACGTCGAAGTACGGCATCGATCGCACGGTGCGCGTAGTGCTCGACCTGTTGTGGATCAAGTTCCTGCTGCGCTTTCTGCACCGGCCGATGCATGCATTCGGCGGTGTCGGCATCGCGCTCATGTTCATCGGCTTCGCCACACTGTCGTACCTCGCGTTCGACAAACTCGTTCTGGGCCACGACATCGGCGGGCGTCCGCTGCTGCTGCTTGGCGTTCTGCTCGCATTGATCGGCGTGCAGCTGCTCGCCACGGGTCTCCTCGGTGAACTGCTGATCCGCATCTACCACGAGCCCGAAGGGCGCCCGCAATACGTGCTGCGCGCCGTGCCCCGGGTTCGCAGAGGGACGCTCGCTGAACGATCCGACCCATCGGCCTCCGGCTGAGCCCGACGACAGCGAAGTACAGTCAGAGCGGGGCCGGCGGTCCATGCTCGGGTTGGCTGCACGTATTCTGGCGGGCGTTGCCCTGCTCGCGGTCGTGGCCTGGTACGCCGAGCCCAGGGCGTTGGTTGCGGAGCTGCGACGCGCGGACCCTCGGCTGTTCGCCCTTGCGGTGGTCATCGCCATCGTCGCCAACCTCCTGTCGGCGACGCGCTGGGCGTTGATCGCGCGCGGGCTCGGTCTCATCGCGCCCATACCGCGAATGATTCTGATGTATGCCCGCGGAATCACCACCAACTTGATTTTGCCCGGTGCGACGCTGTCCGGGGATGTACTGCGCAGCGTACAGCTCGCGCGCCTGGGCAATCCCTTGCGCAGCGCTGCGCTGTCCGTGTTTCTGGATCGTTTCAGCGGGCTGTGGATGTTGTGCGGCATGTCGCTCATCGCGACGCTCGCAATGTTCGGATGGAAGCTCACCACCGGAGGCGGTCCGGCTGTCCCGCTGGAGCAGCTCGCGGGCTACATGCTGGCGCTGGCGGCCGGCCTCATCGCCCCCGTGATGCCGTTGCCATTTGCGAAGCTCGAAAGCTCACGTGTAGGTTGGGTAGCGCAGCTCGCACTACGCTGGGAGCGGCTGGAGCTCGGCGTGCAGCGGGCACGTCCGGTGCTGCTGTCTTCCGCGTGGCGATCGCTCGGCGTGCAGTTTCTCTCGGCGTGCACGCTGTGGATTTGCGGGTTGTCGGTCGGGGTGACGCTGCCCTACCCGGTGATGCTCGGCGCGGCCGCACCCATCTTCATCATGGCGGCATTGCCGATCGGTGTAGCCGGATTCGGCACGCGTGAGGTGGCCGCGGTCATCGTGCTCGGCGCATTGGGCGTGCCTGGCGAGCAGGCCACGGCAACCGGATTGCTTTACGGCATGGCCGCTGTGGTACAGAGGATCATGAGCGCGCCTTTGTTCTTCACAAAAGCGTAAAGTACAAAGAACGTGACTGGCCGCGAGGTTTTCGTAGAGCTGGTGGTCAGCGTCGTTCATCTCGATATCTTGTGGCAACACTACGTGCGTGCACAGGCACAGAATGGCGGTTGTACGACCGGTTCATCGGTCCGGGAGAATCATTGAATCCCTCGGGGCGCGGGGTGACGCTCGCCACGGCGCTGGAGCGCGCGCTGGTACGCGTGGTCGAGCGTAAAATCGCACGCCGGCGGCCGAGCTGGCTCGGCTGGTTCGCGCGCCGGCCGGTAGTGCGAACGCTGCGTTCCCATAGCCTGCCCGCTGTATGACGTCGTTATATCAACGGAGGCACGCGCCCGCTGGAGCACGCGAACGGCGCAAGGAGTCTACCATGGCGTATGGCGGTCTCGAGCAGGTCGTTGGCGAGCCCGAAGTGATGAGCGTGCGCGCGCTGTTCCTCGAGTATCAGGCCAGTCTGGGTGTGGATTTGTGCTTTCAGAATTTCGCGCACGAGCTCGAGCATCTGCCGGGCGAGTACGCACCGCCACGCGGGCGATTGTATCTGGCGTGGGTCGATGACGAACCGGCCGCCTGTGTCGCGCTGCGCCCGCTCGATGCCGCTACCGCGGAAATGAAGCGCTTGTACGTGCGCCCGGCACACCGCGCGCGCGGGCTGGGTCGTCAGCTCGCTCAGCAGGCGATCGAGGATGCACGCAGCCTCGGCTATGGACGCTTAGTGCTCGATACGCTGCCGACCATGCGCGAAGCTCAGGCGCTCTACGCGGCGCTCGGCTTCCAGGAGATCGCGGCTTACACGGTCAATCCGATTGCTGGCGCGCGCTTCCTCGGACTGATCCTCTAGCCTGGATAATTCATGAAGACGCCCCCGTGTGCGGACAATCACTGGCGTGCCGTGTCGATGGGCAAGCTCTTGGCCGGTACAGTGTGTTGCGTCGGGCTACTCGGGCGCTGGCGGCCGATTTCCGGCCATTTGCAGCATGCCCGTCTCGCCAATAGTCGGAGCTATTGGCAGCGACGGTCGAGCCACAACTGGCTCGGAACTCGACTCGCCATCATCCCGAGTCCTTCATGAATTATCCAGGCTAGCGGGCTATCGGGCGAGGCGGAGCCCCATGAACTGCCAGCGATCCGGCGGGTAGAAAAAATTGCGATAGGTGGCGCGCATGTGAGAGCGCGGTGTCACGCACGACCCGCCGCGCAACACCATCTGGCTCACCATGAACTTGCCGTTGTATTCACCGAGGCTGCCGGGCAGCGGGCGATAGCCGGGATAGGGCAGATAGGCGCTGGTGGTCCATTCCCACACGTCGCCGAACATCTGGTGCGAGGCATTACCCGCGGCACTCGGCTGCAGTTCGGCACGGTCTAGAAAGTTGCCTTCGATCGGCAGCCCGGCCGCCGCCACTTCCCATTCGAATTCAGTCGGCAGACGCTTGCCCGCCCAGCGCGCGAACGCATCGGCCTCGAAGTAGCTGACATGGCACAAGGGTCGGGCCGGGTCCACCCGCTGCATGCCATGCAGCGTCATGTGCCACCATTCTGCGTCGATCTGCTCCCAGTACAGTGGCGCGTACCATCCGGCCTCTCTCACCTTGCGCCATCCGTCTGACAGCCAAAGGCCGGGCTCTCGATAGCCGCCGGCTGCAATGAACTCCAGGTACTCGGAGTTGGTCACTGGATGAGGCGCCAACGCGAAGGCATCGATGAACACCCGGTGTCGCGGCGTTTCGTTGTCGAAACAGAAGCCCCCGCCCTCGGCGCCCACGCTGTACATGCCGGCGGGAAACTCGCGCCACTCCCCGGGGAATGCAACCGCACCCGAATCGGGTGAGGCCGGAGGCACATAAGCGGGACGCATGGGGTTCAACGCCAGCAGATTCTTGATGTCCGTCAGGAGCAGCTCCTGATGTTGCTGCTCATGGTGCAGCCCCAGTGTGATGCGCTCGTGGATCTTGGCATCGCGCTGCGGATCAAGCCGTGCGATCAGTGAGCGCATGTGCTCGTCAACGTGTGCGCGGTAGCGATAGACGTCGTCGACCGTCGGGCGTGAGAGCATGCCGCGCAGGGGACGCGGAAAGAAGGTTCCGACGGTCTCGTAGTACGAATTGAACAGATAGCCGTACTGAGGATGAAACGGCCGATAGCCCGGCAGTCTGGGCTCCAGCAGGAAATTTTCAAAGAACCAGGTGGTGTGCGCGAGATGCCATTTCGCTGGACTGCAATCGGGCGAGCTCTGGATCACATAGTCTTCGATGGCGAGCGGCCGGGCGAGACTCGTCGTGGTATTGCGCACCTCATCGTAGCGCGTGAGCAGCGTGGCGCTATGCAGCGAGCGTGCTGTTGCGGGAGCGTTCATGCGTTCTCCATGCAGTAAGGAAGCGGCCGGTCAATACGACTGATGTCATTTGCCGGAGCGAAAATGCCAGCAGCGCCCGCTCTGAAACTCGATCGTGTGGTTTGTGCCATCATGCGTTTGTTCGACGACGCCACGTTCCGAACCAAGTGTAGTCAAGGTGTAAACCGCCGGCAACGCGATTCGCACTTGACGCGCCGCGCACGGGGAGTGCGGCATGCTTTCGGCGTAGTCCAGCAGACAATGTCTCAGAAAAACAAGGAGGCCCCGTGAACTTGTCAGCTCGTGCAGTCCGCCGCCCCGCCCCCCGCAATCTGTTCGTGCTGGATCTGGCACCGCGTACCGAATCATTCGAGCGTGAAGTAGCGGCGGGCTTGCGTCGCTCGCCCAAGACATTGCCCCCCAAGTTCTTTTACGACCAGCGGGGGGCGAAGTTGTTCACGGCAATATGCGGCACGCGCGCCTACTATCCTACCCGGACGGAAAATCGCATTCTGATGCAAAGCGCATCTGAGATCGCAGCGGCAATCGGCAGGGGCGCTGTCATCATCGAATACGGCGCCGGGGAGATCGACAAGGTGCGGCGGCTGTTGCCGAGCGCGCGCCCGGCGATGTACGTGGGTCTGGACATCTCCGGCGATCAGCTGGTGCGTGCCAGTACTGCGCTCGCGCTCGACCATCCCTGGTTGTCGGTAGTGGCGGTGATCGGCGATTATCATAGCGAGCTCGAGGCTGAGCTCACGCTGCCCGCGCACGCGCGGCGCATCGTTTTCTTTCCCGGATCCACGATAGGCAACTTCGAGCCCGACGATGCGCGTGAATTCCTGCGGCGTGTGCGTGCGCTGGTCGGCGAGAGCGGTGGCATCGTGATCGGCGTGGATCTGCAGAAGCCCGTCGATGTGCTCAACCTCGCATACAACGATCCGCAAGGCTACACCGCTGCGTTCAACCTGAATCTGCTGGCGCGCATGAACCGCGAGCTCGGCGCCGACTTCGATCTGAGCGCGTTTGCGCATCGTGCGTTCTACAACGCGGAGTGCGCGCGCATCGAGATGCATCTGCTCAGCGTGCGCGAGCAGCGCGCGCACATCGGCGGTCGCGTGCTTGCATTCGCGGCTGGCGAGACCATCCATACCGAAAACTCGTATAAGTACACCCCGGAGAGTTTCAGCGCGCTGGCCCGCGAGGCCGGCTTTGGCGCGCAGCGCATGTGGACCGATCCG
>JBGQKF010000222.1:0-7319 GCA_041499435.1 Gammaproteobacteria bacterium | reverse complement strand
ACAGGCGGGCATAGCCCGGCCCCATGGCTTCGACGCTCATGCCGAGCGCGCGCGAGGCGGCGTCCCCGGCGAACATGCCGGCGCCGACGCGCTCGGCGATGGTCTGGGGGTCCAGCGGTGGAATAGTGTCGTTCATGGCGGATCGTGAATTCATTGACCGACCGGTCAATGAATTATACTAGCAGGTTTTGGGCCGAAAATCCTGAACCAAAGAGCGGAGACGCAAAGGGCGCAAAGAAAACAAAAGAAAGGGCGCAAAGGAATACGGGACTAAGGCAGGTCGCCGGCCTGGCATCGCCTGCGCGAAGCTTTGAGAGCGCCCCCCATTGGAGGAGTGATATAACTCGCTTTGATTTCCTTTGCGCCCTTGCTTGGCTTTCTTTGCGCCTTTTGCGTCTACGACTTTTGGTTTTGCTCTGCGTCGCCGTCGACATCCTCCCGAGCCACCCGCATTGCCTCCCGCAGCACCCCCATATCGCCGATGTGATTGGCCAGCAACAGAATCAGTCGCGCGTTGACCAGCTCGCTCTGCTCATCGCTCAAGCCATGATGCATCTCGAGCAGCGTCTCGTAGAAATCGTCGGGCGTGAGGAGGTTGAGGTCGGTCTTCAGCTCTGCCATGCGGAGAACTCCGGGGTCAGTACGCCGATTGCGCGGGCCACCGCGTCGCGCACAGCGCGCACATCGAGCCGACGCCAGCGCGCGGCCACATGCTGATCGGGGCGGATCAGATAGAACGTCTCCGGCCGCGCGTCATAGCGCCGCGCGGCAAGCCCTTGGGCGTCCTCGAATGCAGCCACACCCTGAGCCCGCCATTGCGCGGCCTGGCCGCCTTCGCACAGGACCAGCGCGAGCACCGGCTCAGCGAGGTTCGCCAATGCCTGCAGGCGCGAGCACACCGCCGAGCTCGCGGGCGCCGCACCCGCGAAGTACATGCCGACGAAGCGCGCGCCGAGTTGGTCGATCAGCCACGCTGTTTCCGGCTCGCTGCCGAGCGGCGCATCAGCGGCCGGCATGCCCGGTACCAGGCCGCGCGCGAACGCGTCCCGGTCCCGCGAGCTCAGCGGGCTGTGACGATAGCTATGCGGCAGCGAGAGCCGGCCGCTGTTCACCAGCGCCCGCGCGAATGGATACCGCGTGGCGAGCTGCAACGTGGCATCGCGAAATGCACGGCTCACGCGGCTCTTGGGCGTGATGAAGTCGGTGCTGCGCGTGGAGTTGAGAATGTTCTCGTCGGCGGCCGGCACACGCTCGGCATCGTAGCTGTCCAGCAGCGCGTCGGGTGCGGTCTTGCGCAGCACGCGCGCCAGCTTCCACACGAGATTGTCCGCGTCCTGTATTCCGCTGTTCGCGCCGCGCGCGCCGAACGGCGAGACTTGGTGCGCCGAGTCACCGATGAACAGCACGCGTCCGTGACGAAACCTGGCCATGCGCTGGCAGCGAAACGTATACACGCTCACCCATTCCAGGCTGAACTTGCGCTGCGGCCCGAGCATCGCTTCGATGCGCGGGATGACCCGCTCGGGCTGCCGCTCCAATTGTGGATCGGCATCCCAGCCGAGCTGGAAGTCGATACGCCAGACGTCGTCGGCCTGCCGATGCAATAACGCCGACTGCCGCGGATGGAAAGGCGGATCGAACCAGAACCAGCGTTCGGCCGGAAAGTCGGCCCGCATCTTCACATCCGCGATGAGAAAGCGGTCGCGGAAGACGTGGCCGTGGGCTTCGAGGCCGAGCATGTCGCGGATCGGACTGCGCGAGCCATCGCAGGCCAGCACATATTGTGCGTGCACCTGGTAGGCGCCGTCGGGGCCTTCGACATCCACCATCACACCGTCATTGTGCGGCTTGACCGCGACCACCTTGCTGCGCCAGCGCAGCTCGACCTCAGCATGTTCCTGCAGCCGTTCCAGCAGGAATTGCTCGAGATGGTATTGCTGCAGGTTGATGAAGGCAGGACGCCGGTGTCCTGCTTCGGGCTGCAGGTTGAATTGATAGAGCAGGCGATCGCGCAGGAAAACTTTGCCGGTGTTCCAGACCACGCCCTTTGCCACCGCGCGCTCGGCGCAGCCGAGGCGGTCGAGAATTTCCAGCGTCCGTTTGGAAAAGCAGATCGCCCGGCTGCCTTCCGCGAGCGTGTCGTCCTGATCGAGTATCAGTGTGTCGATGCCGTGTGCACCCAGATCGATGGCGGCGGTGAGCCCGACCGGTCCGGCGCCCACGATGATGACGGAGTAGCGTCCGTTGCTGGCCGGCGGACGGGAGCGCACTTGCGGTTCGAGGGACACCGGAGATTCCATGGCAGGCGTGGCGCGAGGGATGCGCCGTAGTATAAGCGCGGTGCGCGCGGGTGGCCCGCTATAATCGAATTCATGGACCGCACCGAGCGCTTCTATCGCATTCAACAGCTGCTGCGGCAAAATCGCGTCGTGCCTGCGCGCACGTTTCTGCGCGATCTGGAAATCTCGCTCGCCACGTTCAAGCGCGATCTCGAGTACATGCGCAGCCGGCTCAACACGCCGATCGTATGGGACCGCGAGCTCAACGGTTACTGGTACGACAAAGCGGCACCGGTGCAGGAGCTGCCAGGCCTGTGGTTCACCGACGCCGAGATCTACGCACTGCTGACCATGCAGCGCCTGCTGGAAAGTCTGGAGCCGGGCCTGCTCGGCCCGCACGTCGCGCCGCTGCTCGAACGGCTCAAGGCGGTGATCGGAAGTGGTGCGCATCCGGCGGGCGAGGTGGAGAAGCGCATCCGCATCCTGCATCTGGCCAAGCGGGCGCTGCCGCCGCAACACTTCCAGCTCGCCGCCGCCGCGGTCTTGCAGCGCCGACGGCTGCATATCACGTACTACAGCCGCGCGCGCGATGAGCAAACACAACGCGACATATCCCCGCAGCGCCTGGTTCACTATCGTGAGAACTGGTATGTCGATGCGTGGTGCCATCTGCGCGAGGATATTCGCAGCTTTGCGGTGGACGCCATCCGCGACGCGGTGTTGCTCGATCAGCCCGCCCTCGAGGTGAACGAACAGCAGCTCGATGCGGTACTCGCCGCTGGCTACGGAATCTTCTCGGGGCGCGATGTGCAGTGGGCCGTGCTGCGCTTCTCGCCGCGCCGGGCGCGGTGGGTCGCGGCCGAGCAATGGCATCCGCAGCAGCGCGCCCGTACGGAACCAGATGGCACGTACGTGCTGGAAGTGCCCTACAGCGATCCGCGAGAGCTGATCATGGATATTCTCAAGCACGGTCCCGAAGTTGAAGTCGTTGCTCCGCCCGAACTGCGGCGTGAGGTTGGCGAGTCATTGCGCGCGACTGCAGCGACTTATGCGTCATGAGGCCGCTTGCGGATTTGCGCGCGGCGTACGAGAGGACGACCTACTGGTTCGACGCCAGGCCGTTGCCGGTCGCCGTCCGCATCGGCAGTCAGAGCCGCGCACTCGATCGCATGCTGTTGGGCCGGGGTGCGTCGCGCTGGGCCTTCATCACCGCGTGGAATCCGCGCTCGGAGCTGCGACCGCATTGGTACAACGTTGCCCGGCAGGAGGAACTGCTTAGAGCCCTTCGCCGCCGGGGCTGGCAGTGGCTGCCTGCCGTGGCGGAGGGCGACAGCGCGATCTGGCCTGCCGAGCCCGGCGTTCTGATCCTCGGCATGCGAGGGCCAGAGGCGTGCCGGCTGGGCCGGCGGTTTCGGCAAAATGCCGTAGTAGTGGGGTGGCTCGGCAGGGTAGCTGCGTTGCTGTGGTGTCGCCGCGAAGACGATTCCTTCATGAATTATCCAGGTTAGGACGTGGGCGTCAGGCTCTTCGGTTGAGCCATTCCCGACGCCATGCTCGGAGGCGACGCTCCCGCCCCACACGATTTCTTCTTTCGGTGGCATAAAGGGCAGCCCTGAACCGCCGTAATGATGCGTACTCCAATTGGCATGACCGCCACAGAGAGGCCTCATGGGCGCACCGGAGTTCACCGCCAACCTCGAGCCGCAGATCGCCGAGATCGGCACGCGGCTGCACGAACGGGCTGCACGGGCTAAACCGTCGTTGTTCAACGGCCGCGGCTTGCGCGGGAAGCTGGCTGCCCGCGCGCTCGACGACGAAGCGCTGCGCACGGCGCTGTTCAGGTTCGTCGATACTTTGCCCCAGCTCGAAAGCAACGACGAGCTGGCGCGGCATTTCCGCTCCTATCTGCATGGGCACGAGTTGGGGGGCCTCTGGGGCCGGCTGCTGCGGCTGGGAAACTATCCGTTGCTGGCGCCTGCGGTACGCGCATCGGTGCAGCGGCTCGCGCGGGAGTTTCTGGTCGCCGAAGACGAGCGCTCGATCGCCCGAGTGCTGAAGACGGTAAACCGCATTCCAGCGAGCGCCACGTTCGATGCCGTTGGCGAAGCCGTGCTCACCGAAGCCGAAGCCGATCACTACGTACAGCGCAATTTGCGCCTGCTCGACTGGCTTGCGGCCGCCTCCAGCGCAGCCCCGGCCATCTCCGTGAAGCTCTCCGCATTGACCGCGCGCTTCGACCCGACCGATCCGGGCGGCTCCACGGCGCGTGCGCTGACCCGGTTGAAACCTTTGCTCGCGCGGGCGGTTGAGCTGGGCGCGGGCGTGACGGTCGACATGGAGCAGCACGAGCTGAAGGGGCTGATCGTCGACGCCTTCCTGAACATACTTGAAGAATTTCCGCAGGCCGACTGGCTGCCGGGAATTGCGCTGCAGGCCTATGCGCCCGATACGGCGGGGATCGTCGAGCGCGTGATCCGCTGTGCTCGCAAGCGCCAGCGAAAGGTCTGCGTCCGCCTGGTGAAAGGCGCATATTGGGATACGGAAGTCGCGCTCGCCGCGCAACGCAACTGGCCGGTGCCGGTGTTCACGGACAAAGCGCGCACCGACGAGCAGTACGAGGCGTTGACCGCACTGCTGTTCGACAATGCAGATGTCATCTACCCGGCCATCGCGGGCCATAACCTGCGCAGCCTCTCCCACGCCATCGCCGTGGCACAGGTGCGCGGGCTCGCACCGGATCGCTGGGAAGTGCAGATGCTGCTCGGCATGGCGAACCCGCTCGCTGAAGCGGTCGCCGCAAGCGGTGTGAAGCTGCGCATGTACATCCCGATGGGCGACCTGCTGGCCGGCATCGCGTACCTGATCCGCAGATTGATGGAGAACACGGCCAACAACTCGATTCTGCGGCAGACGTATGTCGAGGCTCAGGATGTGCGACGGCTGTTGACGCCGCCACGGCCATCGACTCCGATCCCAACGCCCGAAAAAGTCGGATTCGAAAGCGCTCCGCTGCTCGATTTCAGCCGCCCCGCGGTACAAAGCTCCTTCCGTGAGGCGCTGCGCGACGTCGCTCGCGATTTTGGCAGGCAGTGGCCGCTGGATATCGCCGGCAGCCCGGGCGGTCGACTGGAGCTGCAGACGTGTTTCAACCCGGCGTGTCCGAGCCAGGTATTGGGAATGGTCGAGCTGGGCGAGATCGCGCATGCCGAGCGTGCTGTTGGGAACGCCGTGCGTGCGTTCGACGGCTGGCGTGAAACGCCCGCTGAGCAGCGGGCGCAACTGTGCTCGCGTGCGGCAGACTTGATGAACCAGCGTCGCGAGCGTCTGGCTGCCCTGGAAGTGTTCGAGGTGGGCAAGAACTGGCGTGAAGCCGATGCCGATGTGGCGGAAGCGATCGACTACCTGCGCTACTACGCGCGGCAGATGCAGGCGCTGGCGGGATGGCATCCGACAATCTGCTATCCCGGCGAGACCAATCATCTCGTGTACGAGCCGCGCGGCGTTGCCGTGGTCATCGCGCCCTGGAACTTTCCGCTCGCCATTCTCACGGGAATGACGACCGCCGCGCTGGTGGCAGGCAATCCCGCGATCATGAAACCGGCCGGGCCGTCGACGCTGCTTGCATTGCACCTGCTTGAGCTCTTGCGCGAAGCGGGCTTCCCGCGCGACGTGTGCCAGCTCATTCCCGGCAATGGCCCACAGGTCGGAGCGCATCTGGTCGACCATCCGCAGGTGGCGATCATCGCCTTCACCGGGTCGCGTGAGGTCGGATTGTCGATCTTGCAGCGGGCCGCGGTAGTACATCCCGGGCAGCGCGAGGTCAAGCGGGTGGTATGCGAGATGGGAGGCAAGAACGCGATCATCGTCGATCGCGATGCCGATCTCGACGAGGTCGTGCTGCACACGCTGCTGTCCGCCTTCGGCTATCAGGGCCAGAAGTGCTCGGCTGCATCGCGCGTGATCGCGGTGGGCGAGAAGCTGCAGGAGCGGTTCGCTGCAAGGCTTGCCGAGGCGCTCGACTGCTATGTCTACGGCGCTCCCGAAGACCCCGCGCATGTCTTCGGCCCGGTCATCACGGCCGCGGCCCGGCAGCGCATCGAGAATTACGTGACAGTAGGACGAAACGAAGGGCGCTTGCTCTATCGGGGGACGGTACCTGACCAAGGGTTTTACGTTGCGCCGGCCATCTTCACTGGCATCGAGCCACATCACCGACTGGCGCGCGAAGAGATCTTCGGACCGGTGCTCTCGATCATGCGCGCAGCCGATTTCGAAAGCGCGCTGGGAATGGCGCTCGACAGCGACTTCGCATTGATCGGCGGCGTATTCTCCAGGCTGCTCGAGCACATCGAGCTGGCGCGCCGGCGCTTCCGCGTCGGCAATCTGTATATCAACCGCAAGATCACCGGCGCCACGGTCGGTGCACAGCCGTTCGGCGGTATGCGCATGTCGGGAACGGGCGTCCAGGCGGGCGGCCCGGATTATCTCAAGCAGTTCATGTGGACCCGGGTCGTGACCGAGAACACGCTGCGGCACGGGTTCGTGCCGCCGCATCAGGCGCTCTGAGGACCGTTGCAGGAAAATCTTAAAGTGCCCTCTCGCGCCGCCGTTAAGCAAACCGACAGTCGAGCGCATGCCGCGAGGCGCCGGCCCGGGGGGCCTTTTTCCAGGCGCACGGTTAACGTAAAATAACCAGTTGCTGCTCGCTCAGACAAGAAGGTAGAGGCGTGCTTGGATTTTCCCAGGCATCCCGTTCCGGGCGATACGCTCCGCTCCAACAGGGGAGTCGCCAAGCTGGTTAAGGCACCGGATTCTGATTCCGGCATTCGAGGGTTCGAATCCTTCCTCCCCTGCCAGAGTTTTCAAGTCGACCGATTGCTGCCGCCAGAATACAAAAGCGGTAGGGCTTTGGGTGGCGGCTGGTAGCCTCCATCGCGAAAGCGCCTATCCTCCTCAGAACCCGCGTAACCCCTTGAATTAAGAGTGACCCCGGCTTCATCTTTTTGGCGAAATATGCGTTTGTCCTATTTTGCAACCATT
>JBGQKF010000221.1:0-7339 GCA_041499435.1 Gammaproteobacteria bacterium | reverse complement strand
CGTACTCGGGCTGCCCTGCGACCGAAGCAATCGAAGCGGCGATTCGTGAGACGCTCTCGCAGGCCGGCGCCACCCAAGTGAATGTCGAACGGCGCCTGGCGCCGGCGTGGAGCACCGACTGGATCACCCCCGCCGCGGCGGCAAAGCTGCGTGAATATGGCATCGCGCCGCCTGGTCAAGCGAAGAGTGAAGCGCAAATCGTGCGATTCACAGTGCCTGCACCCGCTTGTCCGCATTGCGGCAGCAGCTGCACACAGCGGCTGTCGCAATTCGGCTCGACGGCGTGCAAAGCCCTATATCGCTGCAACGATTGCGCGGAGCCGTTCGACTACTTCAAGCCCATCTGACCTTCACGATTCACGAATCACGATTCACGAGTCACGGCCTTTACATGACCCCCAGATTCCATCGACTGCGCATCGCCCGCCTGCGGCCTGAGACAGCCGATGCCGTGTGCATCGAGCTCGAAGTACCGGGCGTGCTCGAGCAGGAATACGTCTTCGTCCAGGGACAGCACCTCACGCTGAAGACGCAGGTCAATGGGCAAGAGATGCGGCGCTCCTACTCGATCTGCGCCGGTGTCGATGACGACGTGTTACGCCTGCTGATCAAGAAAGTTCCTGGAGGCCGCTTTTCCGGATGGGCCAACGACAGCCTTCGCGCCGGAGATGCCATCGATGTGCTGACGCCGGACGGCCGTTTTCACACGCCGCTCGACCCCGGGCACGCGAAACACTATGCGGCCTTCGCTGCGGGCAGCGGGATCACGCCGATCATCTCGCTCGTGTCGACCACGTTGCGGCGTGAGCCACGCAGCCGGTTCACGCTGGTGTACGGCAACCGCCGCCAATCGAGCGTCCTGTTTGCCGAAGAGCTCGAGGATTTGAAAGACCGCTATCTGACGCGATTCGCTCTGTACCATGTGTTCAGCCGCGAGCAGCAGGAGGTCCCGCTGTTCAACGGACGGCTCGATGGCGCGAAGGTACGTGCTTTCGCCGACGGCCTGATGCCCGCCGCGACGATCGACGACGCATTCGTGTGCGGGCCGGGCGGCATGATCGACGAGGTCAGTCAAGCGCTGCTCGAATGCGAAGTCGCGCCTGAGCGCATCCATGTCGAGCGCTTCGGTGTGCCGGATGCGGATGCCTCGCATCACGTCGAGCCGGGCGACGCGCCTAATGCCATCGTCACGGTGATCAGCGACGGTATTCAGCGTGACGTCGAATTCCGCAACAGCGATCCCTCGATTCTGGATGCCGCGCTCGCCGCCGGGGTGGATTTGCCGTTCGCATGTAAAGGCGGCGTCTGCTGCACATGCCGGGCCAAGGTACTCGACGGGCGCGTGCGCATGGACAAGAACTATGGGCTGGAACGCCGTGAGCTCGATGCCGGATACGTGCTCACGTGCCAGTCGCATCCCCTGACCGAGCGGGTGACGATCAGTTATGACGCTCGCTGAAGCGTTACTAAACCCAACACATTGGCACAGAGATCACAGAGGACACAGAGATAATCTTCTCCGTGACTCTGTGTCCTCCGTGTCTCTGTGTTGAGGTTTTGACTTGCGATGGCCAGGCCCAGAGCCGCCACCTTCGACCACCAGCGCGCCAGCATCCTGCAGAGCGCTGCGGAACTGTTCGCGGCCCGGGGCTACGCGAGCAGCTCGATGGCCTCGCTCGCCGGCGCACGCGGGATGTCCAAGGCGCTGCTCTACCATTATTATCGCGACAAACAGCATATCCTTTTCGATATCGCGAACAGCTACATGGATGCTCTGTTGGCTATCGTAGACGAGGTCGAAGCCCAAGAGCTGCCCGCCGCCGAGCGCCTGCACACTCTGGTCGCACGGTTCATGCGCACGTACCAGCACGCGCAGCCGCAGCACATGGTTCTGGTGCAGGACGTCAAGTTCCTGAGCGTCGCCAATCGGCGCCGCATCCTCACGAAAGAGCGTAAGGTTGTGGATGCGTTTGCCGATGTCATTGCCAGGCTCAGGCCGCGCATGAGCGGGCGCGCGCTGCGCGTGCCGCTCGCCATGATCCTGTTCGGTATGATCAACTGGACCTTCACCTGGCTGCGGCCCGATGGCAAGCTGACTTATGACGACATGGCGCGAATCGTCAGCGAGATCTTCCTGACCGGGATACAGCCCGCCTCGAAGACGCCTCGCGAGACCCGAGTCGCAGGACCTCGAGCAGCGCGCATGACCAACAATACCAACCCACGGAGCGCGGGATGAAACTGGCAACGTTGAAGACCAGCGGGCGCGATGGCAGGCTGATTGTCGTGAGCCGCGATCTGCAGCTCGCGGTCGCTGCCTCGGAGGTCGCGCCTACGCTGCAGGCAGTTCTGGACGATTGGGAGCACAAGATGCCGAAGCTCGCGCAGCTCTCGGCCGCGCTCAATCAGCGACGCGCCACCGACACATTCGCTTTCAACCCCTCCAGGTGCGCATCTCCGCTGCCCCGCGCCTATCAATTCGCCGACGGATCGGCCTACGTGAACCATGTCGAGCTCGTGCGCAGATCGCGCGGCGCGGAGATGCCGGCTTCGTTCTGGACCGATCCGCTCATGTACCAGGGCGGATCCGACAGCTTCATCGGTCCCTGCGACCCGATCCTGGCCGAGACCGAGGACTGGGGTATCGATCTGGAGGGAGAGGTGGCGGTGATTACCGGGGATGTACCGATCGGTATAGCTGCGGAGCAGGCTGCCTCACGCATCCGTCTGGTGATGCTCGCCAATGACGTGAGCCTGCGCAATCTGATTCCGGCCGAGCTCAGCAAAGGCTTCGGCTTCTTTCAGAGCAAGCCGGCCAGCTCGTTCTCGCCGGTCGCGGTCACGCCAGACGAGATCGGTGAGGCCTGGGACGGCGGGAAGGTACGCCTGCCGATCGTGGTACACATCAACGGACAACCGTTCGGCCGGCCCAATGCCGGCGACGACATGACGTTCGACTTTCCGCAGCTGATCGCACACGCGGCGCGCACACGTGAGCTGGAAGCCGGCACCATCGTGGGCTCCGGAACCGTGTCCAATGTCGACCGCAGCCGCGGCTCCGCGTGCATCGCCGAGAAGCGCATGCTGGAAAAGCTCGACAGCGGCAAAGCATCGACGCCTTTCCTGCGCTTCGGCGATCGCGTGCGCATCGAGATGTTCGATATAGACGGTAATTCGATCTTCGGGGCGATCGATCAGGAAGTCGTGCGGTATGCGCCGCCGGGGCGGTGACCTGAACCTAAGGAACTGTACTAAACCCAAAGGCGCAGACGCAAAGGGCGCAAAGAAAGGCAAACAAGGGCGCAAAAAGCTACGCGAATCGAACCCATTCCATTGCTTCACCTCACGCCGATCACGGCTGCGGTCAATCTACGTTTGTTCGTTTTCTTTGCGCCCTTTCTTGCTCTTCCTTTGCGCCCTTTGCGTCCACGCTTTTCGGTTTTTTTCTTCACTACGTCACCGCGACTGCTCATTCGCATCCACCACGCACAACGCCGTCATGTTCACCAGTCGCCTTACCGTCGCGGTCGGCGTCAGGATATGCACCGGTTTGGCTGCGCCGAGCAGCACCGGCCCGATGGTGATGCCCTCCCCGCCGCTCATCTTGAGTAGATTGAACGAGATATTCGCGGCATCGAGATTGGGCATGATCAGCAGGTTCGCCTCTCCCTTCAGGCGCGAATCCGGATACACGCGCTTCCTGATCTCCTCGGACACGGCCGCATCGCCATGCATCTCGCCTTCTACCTCGAGATCAGGCGCACGGCGCTCGATCAGATCCAGCGCGCGACTCATCTTCAACGCGGACGGCGAGTCGTCGGTGCCGAAGTTGGAATGCGACAGCAGCGCGACCTTCGGTGCCAGGCCGAAGCGCCGCACCTCTGCCGCGGCCAGCACCGTCATTTCCGCAAGCTGCTCGGCGCTGGGATCCTCGTTCACGTACGTATCGCAGATGAACAGCGTCCGCTGCGGCATGATGATGGCGTTCATCGCCGCGAAGATGGTTGCGCCCGGCTGCAGGCCGATCACGTTTGCCACGTGGCGCAGGTGATCCTTGTGCCGGCCGAACGTTCCGCACAGCAGCGCATCGCCGTCACCGCGCCGAAGCAGCATGGCACCAATGAGCGTGGTGGACTGACGCACGTGTGCACGCGCGTCGTCGGGTGAAACGCCCCGGCGCTTCATGATCCGGTGGTATTCGGTCCAAACATCGCGGTAGCGCGGGTCACTTTCCGGATTGACGACCTCGAAATCCCGGCCGGGTTGAATCCGCAGCCCGAAGCGTTTGATGCGCATCTCGATCACGTCCGACCGACCGATCAGAATCGGCTTCGCCAGCTTTTCATCGACCACCACCTGCACGGCGCGCAGCACCCGCTCCTCCTCGCCTTCGCCGTAGATCACCCGCCGTGGGTGCTGCTTGGCCAGTGCGAACACCGGCTTCATCACCAGGCCGGAGCGATGCACGAACTGTGTGAGCTGCTGCGCGTAGGCGTTCAGGTCTTCGATCGGGCGCGTGGCCACACCGCTGTCCATGGCCGCCGCGGCCACCGCCGGAGCGATCTTGATGATCAGGCGCGGGTCGAACGGCTTCGGGATGATGTAGTTGGGACCGAAGCTCAGCTCTTCGCCCTCGTATGCGGTGGCGACCACGTCGGATTGCTCGGCCTGGGCAAGCTCGGCAATCGCCTTCACGCAGGCGAGCTTCATCTCCTCGGTGATGCGCGTTGCACCGACATCGAGCGCGCCACGGAAGATGAATGGAAAGCACAGCACGTTGTTCACCTGATTCGGATAATCGGAGCGTCCGGTCGCGATGATGGCGTCGCTGCGCACGGCTTTGACTTCCTCGGGCAGAATCTCGGGTGTGGGATTGGCGAGCGCAAGTACCAGTGGCTTGTCCGCCATAGTCGCGATCATCTCGCCGTTCACCACGCCAGGCCCGGACAGGCCGAGGAAGATGTCCGCTCCGGGTAGCGCTTGCGCCAGCGTACGCAGCTCGGTCTTGCGGGCGTAGCGCGCCTTGTTCGGCTCCATGCCGGTTTCGCGTGCATCGTAGATCACGCCCTTGCTGTCGCACACGAACGTGTTCTCGCGCTTGAGGCCCAGGCGCACGAGCAGGTCCAGGCACGCGATTGCGGAAGCACCCGCGCCTGAGCACACCAGCCTCACTTTCTCGATCGGCTTGCCGACGACTTTCAAGCCATTCAGCACCGCCGCGCCGACAATGATGGCGGTGCCGTGCTGATCGTCGTGGAACACCGGGATCTTCATGCGCTCACGCAGCTTCTGCTCGATGTAGAAGCATTCCGGCGCTTTGATATCTTCGAGGTTGATGCCGCCCAGCGTAGGCTCGAGCGCGGCGATGATGTCGACCAGCTTGTCCGGGTCGCGCTCCGCCAGCTCGATGTCGAACACATCGATGCCGGCGAACTTCTTGAAGAGACAGCCCTTGCCTTCCATCACCGGTTTGCTTGCGAGCGGCCCGATATTGCCCAGGCCGAGCACCGCGGTGCCGTTGGTCACCACCCCGACCAGATTGGCGCGCGAGGTGAGACTCGCCGCCAGCGACGGATCCGCTTCGATGGCCTTGCAGGCGTAGGCGACACCTGGCGAATAGGCCAGCGCGAGGTCGCGCTGATTGAACAGCCCCTTGGTGGGGACGACTGAGATCTTGCCGGGCGTAGGTAGACGGTGATACTCCAGCGCAGCGTGCTTGAGCTGGTCTTCCATGCTTGCTCTCCTCGGGGTTTGGCGTTCGCGGCCGTTCGGCTCATCGATACCCCACACTCTAAAGCTTTCTCGCCGGCGGCTCCAGCCGTGCCGGGCTGGTTACTCACAGCCAGTTGCCGGGAAAATCGAGGAGCGTGAAAAAGTCACAGTCGCGACCGGCAATCGACACGTGACCGCGATGGGCGGCCCCGCTATGGTCTTCCTCGCACCGTCCACAACTTCCAGAGGAGGAGGCCATGAGCATCAAGTTTGCGGTCGCATTGACGGGAATCGCGTGCGGCGCCTGCGGGGGCTGCTCGCACAATACCAACTACACCGACCATGCTGCGACCCCGGTCGCCGCCGTGCGGAGCGCTCCGCAGGAAGTGCCCGTCGACCCCGTGCTGATCGAGCAGGCGTGTAACTCCCTCAGCGAATGTCGAACCACGGCGCATGGACTAGGCGTGTAAAAGGACCCAAAAAAAGCCCCGGGATCGCTCCCGGGGCTTTGATTGCTTGAGGAAGGCCGCGTGTTCAATCCGCGAGCGCCGGCTCCCGAGCGGGCGTCCCAGTGGGACCCAGCGCCGCCGCTACCGCCTGATCGACGGTTTCCAGCAGCACGAACTGCAGCTTCCGCCGGGCTTCCTCCGGCACATCTTGCAGGTCTTTCTGGTTGCGCTTAGGCAGCATCACGGTGGTGATGCCCGCGCGCATGGCCGCCAGCACCTTCTCCTTGATGCCGCCTACCGGCAGCACCAGGCCGCGCAGACTGATCTCGCCGGTCATCGCCGTATCGCTGCGCACGGCACGGTTGGCCAGCAGTGATGCCAATGCCATGAACATCGCAACACCCGCGCTCGGACCATCCTTCGGAATCGCGCCGGCCGGAACGTGGACGTGCACGTCGGACTTGTCCAACCCCGCCGCATCGATGCCGAGACTCTCGGCACGCGACTTCACCAAGGTCAGCGCAGCCTGTGCGCTTTCCTTCATGACATCGCCCAGCTGACCGGTCAGAATCAGCTTGCCGTGACCCGGTGTGCGGCTCGCTTCGATAAACAATATATCACCGCCCACCGGAGTCCATGCCAGCCCGGTCGCCACACCGGGCACACTGGTACGCTGCGCCACCTCGCCTTCGAACCGTGAAGGCCCCAGAATCTCCTGCAGATCGTCCTGGTCGACGACTACCTCCTCACGCTTGCCCTCGGCGATCTGCACCGCTGCGTAACGGCACACCGCTCCGATCTCGCGCTCGAGGTTACGCACACCCGCCTCGCGCGTGTAATCGTGGATGATGGCGGCGACGGCGGCGTCGGTGATATCGAACTTCTCCGAAGCCAGGCCGTTGCGCTCGAGCTGGCGCTTGACCAGATACTTGCGCGCGATCTGCAGCTTCTCCTCTTCCGTGTAACCCGGCAGGCTGATCACCTCCATGCGGTCACGCAGCGGCCCGGGAATGGTATCGAGCATGTTCGCGGTGGCGATGAAAGTCACGCGCGACAGATCGAACGGGACACCCAGATACGCGTCGCGGAACGTGGAGTTCTGCTCCGGGTCGAGCACCTCGAGCAACGCGCTCGACGGGTCGCCATGGAAGCCCTGTCCGAGCTTGTCGATCTCATCG
>JBGQKF010000220.1:0-7344 GCA_041499435.1 Gammaproteobacteria bacterium | reverse complement strand
GAAGCTTACGGATCCTCGCCGCAAGACTCAAGCACGCCGCAGCACCGCGCAGGAAATTTCAGGCGATACCAGTCGTGGTGCGCTATCCTCGGCTGCATGCCGATCCGGACAACCCAAGGAGAACAAGGCAATGAAGATCACTGACGTGCAGGTTCTGCAGCTGGCCGGACCCGAGCTGCCGAAGGTCATGAGGCCGGCATGGGCGCCGGGTAGCGAATGGCGCCGCTGGGCCGGAACGATCGTCAAGGTGCTGACCGACGAAGGCATCGTCGGCCTGGGCTCGCCGGGATACGCGATCTCGCCGCTGATCGAGACCTGGATCAAGCCACAGCTCATTGGCCAGGATCCGTTTGCGTTGGAGCGCCACGCACGCATCTTCCGTAACGCCGGGGCCGGCTGGGGCGTGGAGATCGCGCTGTGGGACATCATCGGCAAAGCATGCGGCCAGCCGGTCTATAAATTGTGGGGCGGCTATCGCGAGCGTGTTCCTGCGTATGCATCATGCATAGAGGTGAGCAATCCGCAGCAGCGCGCGGAGGATGTGTTGCGGCTGCGTGCCGACGGCTGGCGCGCCTGCAAGCTTCGCATCCACGACTGGACGCTCAAACAGGACATCGCTCAGATCGAGGCGGTACGGCGCGCGGTCGGCGAAGAGCTCACGCTGATGGTCGATGCCAACCAGGCGCAGCTCCCTGGCACGTTGCAACCCGAACAAGGGCCGGTCTGGAGCTACGAGCGCGCACTGCACACTGCGCGCGAGCTGGAGCGCCTGGGCGTCTACTGGCTAGAGGAGCCGCTCGATCGCTATGACTTCGACAGCCTGAGCCGGCTGTGCGCGGCGGTCGACATTCTGATTGCGGGCGGAGAGAATAACTGTGGATTACACGAGTACCGCTGGCTGATCGAGCGCAACTGCTATGACGTGCTCCAGCCCGAGGCGATGGTCGGCGAAACCATGTCGCAGATCCGCAAAGCGTGCGCGCTTGCGGAGATACATCATAAGCTGTGCGCGCCGCACCACGGCGGCGGTGGCCTGGGGTTCGTCGCGCACCTGCACTTGTGTGCGGCGATCCCGAACTGCCCGTACGTCGAGGTGTTTCACGACCTGCCCGGCTTCAGCTACGAGGTATTCCAGTGGTATCTTGCCGAGCCGATTCGGCTGGATCCTGTGGACGGCTGCATGGCTGCGCCGCAGAAGCCCGGTCTTGGCGTGGAGCTCGACGAAGACAAAATCGAGCGCTACGCAATTGCGCGCTAGATCTGGTTCATCACACACCGCGTGCCTGACCGGCAACCGCTTTGCCGCACCCGGCACAGAACCTGGCATGGCCGGGCAGAGCGGTGCTGCAGAATTGGCATGTGCTCCCGGGCGTTCGTGCGCTCCAGCGCAACGTCTTCAACAGATCGACGATCTCTTCAGCGCGCCGATACAAAGAGGCCACCAGCCAGATCGCGCACGCGGTGATGCTCAGCACGAACATCCAGTTGTATACGTCCTTGTTTGGAGCGCTGAGGAACGGACGCAGGATTGCGAGCACCGCGTCATAGCCGGCACAAAGTACGATCAGCGATGCGAGCGGAAGCATGAGAAGACCAACCGGCCGGACGTGCTCGGAGCTGCGCAATTGCAGGGCGATGCGTCGTGCCAGAATCCAGAAGACGATCAGTGCGCCACCATAGCCCAGAAATCGCGCCAGCGCCGAAGCCGGAAGCCTGGGTGTGCCCAGCGTGGTTTGCCTGAACACCGATAGCTCCGCGATCGCTGCACCGAGCAGCAAGGTAACCACCAGCACCACCGCGTAGCGCGCGATCCATTTCCATGATTGCATCGCTTCTCCTTCTCCCGTCTATGTCGAGCCGTTGGGGCGAACCGGTCGATTGCCCGCACGGTACTCGTGCAGCAACCGGCGCAACGGTTCGGCGTGACTGAATACGGCCATGCTGATCCACACCGCACACGCGCAAGTGCCAAGCAGGAAACCAAGGCCATAGATGGTGCTGAGCTTCTCATCGAGCAGCGGAGCCATCGGCCTTTGCAGAGCCACATAGGCGATCGCCAACGCCAGCAGCGAGACGACCGGCGTCAACAGATCGCACAACACGGCGCGTGGACCGCCTCGTGCGCGAAACCGCAGCGCCACTCCGCGGCCGAACAGCCAGAAGAAAGCCACTACGCCGCCGGCGCCCAGCAATTGCGGCAGCAGCGCTGCGTCGAACCCGCCCTGCATGACGTGCGCTTCCTGAAATGGCGCCAGCTTTGCGAGCGCGCTGCCCAGTGTGGCGCAGATCACCGCCAGCAGGAGATTACCGAACAGTCGATTCCAACTTGGCAGAGGCGGCGCGCTAAGCTCCGTATGCGCTTGCTGCGCAGGCGGATCGATGCGCACGGTGGTCTGTGGCTGTTCGTGAAGCCGCGTTGTGGCTATGCCCGCTGCGGCGACCTGCAGCACGTCGGTGCGTACATAAGGTTCGACGCGGACGGCGCGCACACCGACCGACGAGGGCGTCGCATCACGATCGGTTTGCGCCGAGCTCAGCAGGGCTGTGCGCCATATTGCGACATCGGCAGGGCGGGTGCTTTCGTCGAGCTCGAGCGACCAGCTGATGGCTTGGATCAGCGCGGGACTGTAGCGATCGAGCGCAGTGGTAAGCTGCTCGGGCAGCGTGTCGCCCTTCATCCGCGCGATCGCGTCCGGCGGGTTGTTCCCGGTCACCAGGAAATACAGCACGCCGCCCAGCGAGTAGATATCGGACCACGGTCCCTGCAGCTTCGACGTGGTGTACTGCTCGAACGGCGCGTAGCCCGGCGTGAGAATCGTCGTGAGCGGCTGACCCGAATCGCCGGCTGTCTGCCTTGCGGAACCGAAGTCGATCAGCACCGGAGCACCGTCTTCGCGCAGGAAGATGTTGTCGGGCTTGATGTCCCGGTGCAGGAAGCCCGCGGCATGGACTTTCTCGAGACCGTCGAGCAATGGCCGCACGATCGCCTTGAGCATGCCCTCGGTCGGAAATGGGTGGGCCTGCGCGAAGGCCTTCAGCGGCTGGCCGTGCTCATAGTCCATCACCATGTAACCGGTGGCGTTGGCTTCGAAGTAGCGGATCACGCGCACGATGTTGGGATGGCTGAAGCGCGCGAGCGTGCGTGCCTCCTGGCTGAAGCGCTCGAGGCCCCACCGGTAGTCTTGCACCTGCTGCTGAGTAACCGGTACTACGGCCCCGTCCGCAGTGCGTGCGGCGAACGCGCTCGGCAGGTACTCCTTGATCGCCACGTCCTTGTCCAGGTGCGTGTCGCGCGCGAGATAGGTGATGCCGAACGCGCCGGCGCCGAGCAGGCCGGTAAGACGGTACTCCATGAGCACCGTACCTGACGCGAGGGCATGCTGGTGTGACGTAATGGTCATTCGATCCGATTCAGGGCTGATCGCACTGCTCTTGCGATCAAGGACTTGGCGTTGTGTGCGCGCCGGGCTCAGATTGCAGATGCTCGACACCCGCTCCGAGCCTTCAAGGAGCCGTTGTCGGCTTTCTGAAAATCGCCACCCGCCTGGTGGACAATAACGGCTCGATTGGCGGTTTTTTTAAGGGTGTGTCGAGGCGGTTATCGAAGACCGGGGACGCCCAACTCGGTGAGCTGCTTCTCGGCTGCTTCGGCCCATCCGCGGTTGGCCAGCGGGCTCGCCGGGCTCGGATGCAGGATGCAACCGGCGTGGACCCCACGCGCGAGTTCGCTGTCGAGCAAATTACTTTCCAGCACCGCCCGAATGCGTTTCTCTGCAAATGCGCCGATACCGATGGCCCACTGCGGCCTCAGAACCTGCAGCGCGGTTGCAAAGTGGCGGTCGCAGGTGGCGTAGAGTTTCGCGAGCAGCGTCGCGGGTAGCTTGTCCGGAGTGAAGTTGCGGCCGGATGCTTCGAGCAGCGCGAGCGGGCAGTAGTTGAGCACGAACCAATCGGTGAAGAAGCGCTCGGCTGTACCAAAGCGGTGCGCCGCCCAGCCCCAGAGACGCCGCCCGCTCACTTCCGAGCGCGGACAATCGAAACCCTGAATGGAGCGCTTGGCATGCTCGTCCGCAGGCGTTTCGACCTTCGCGCGAATCCCCATCCAGTCGCGCACCGCCGCCACTTCGCCAAACGGTACGCCGGTCTGCATCATCCCGAACGGGCCGGGATTCATCCCGAGCAGGACCACCCGCTTCGGCGGCTGGCCGTAGCGCATGATGTACTGCTCATACGGAGCCCACGCGTAGCGGTGCGGGTCGTAGACATGGGCGATCGGCGGCGGAAACTCGAGCTCGGCAAGCTCGTCCGAGAGGGCGCGTGCGGCTTCGAGCAGCACACTCGTCGCCGCATTCGCTGGGTGGGATGCAGATGGCATGGCAGTGTGGAGAGGTGAAGAGGTGAACAGGTGAAGAGGTGAACAGGTTGGGTTTCCGACGTTCAGAGGTCGTCTCTCTCGTTCACCTTTTGACTGTTCACTTCGTTACCAGTGAAGAGTGTAGACAGCAGCAATTCTCCGACAAAAAAATGCCCTCTCCTGTTCACCTCTTCACTTTTTCACCTTTTCACCTTTTCACCTCTTCACCTCTTCACCTGTTCACTTCTTCACCTCTTCACGAATCAGCACCCCTTGACCGCCACCGGCCGTTGCGCGCTGGGTGTCGGTCGCGCGGGTCGCGAAATAGGCGAGCGCGGTCGATAACGCCGCGCATCCCGCCATGAAGTAGAGCGCCCACTCGAAGCTCTTGGTGCTGTCCTTGATCCAGCCCACGACCTGGGGCCCGATGTAGCCGCCGAGATTGCCGATCGAATTGATCAGCGCCATGCCCACTGCGGCTGCAGCGCCGGTGAGGAAGATCGAGGGCATCGGCCAGAACGACGGCCGCGATCCATAAATGCCGACCGCGGCGACGGCCATGGCGGCGATCGCAAAGTAGGAGTCGCGGTACAGCGCTGCGAGAATGTAGCCAACGGCCGATAGCCCGGTGGAGACGATGAGATGCCAGCGCCGCTCCTTGTGCCGGTCCGAAGAGTATCCCCACGCAATGAGGCCGATGGTGCCGATGGTGTATGGGATCGCGGTGGCGAAGCCGGTCATCATGGTGGACATGCCGAGGCCCTTCACGATCTGCGGCATGAAGAACACCAGCCCGTAGCTCGCGGTGACGCCGGTGAAGTAAATCGCGGAAAGCATCAGCACGCGCGGGTCGATCAGTGCCTGCAGCATGGTGAGGCGGCCGGTACTCTCGATGTGCTTGCGCTCGGCCTCCAGTGTACCTTCGAGCCAGTCGCGCTCCTCGGGCTTGAGCCAGGTTGCGAGCGCCGGCCGGTCCGTCATCAACACGAACACGACGAAGGCGAGCACCACCGCCGGGATCGCCTCGATGATGAAGACCCACTGCCAGCCTTTGAGACCGAGCGTTCCGTCCATCGTCGCCAGGATCACGCCCGAGATGACAGAAGCCACCGCGTTCGACGCGGGCACAGCGATGTACAAGGTTGCGATCGCGCGCGCGCGTACCGCCGACGGAAACCAGTGCGTGAGATAGAAAATCATGCCGGGAAAGAATCCGGCTTCGGCCATGCCCAGCAGGAAGCGCAGCACGAGGAAGCTGGCCGGCCCCGTCGCCGTGGCCATCAGACCGGAGATGATGCCCCACGTGATCATGATGCGGGCGATCCAGAGGCGCGCGCCGGTCTTCTGCAGAATCATGTTGCTCGGCACCTCGAACACCGCGTAGCTCAGGAAGAAGATGCCGGCGCCCAGTCCGTACATGTAGGCGGTCAGGCCGAGGTCCTTGTTCATGGTGAGGGCCGCGAACGAGACGTTGGTGCGGTCGATGTAGTTCACCAGATAGCACAGGACGATCAGCGGCAGGAGCCGCCACGACACCTTTAAAATCGTTTTCCGCTGCTGCTCGGGCGCAAGCTGCGTCTGCATCGGGTCTCTCCTCCGCAAACCTGGGTTCTGTTTTTGTTCCGGCCTTGGCCTGCAGCACCGGGCCGGATTGGAAAGCGAACCGTAGCATGCCTGCGAAAACGCTGCCGCACGCAATCTGCGCGCGATGCTTACGTGCGGAGCTTCGTTCTGGCAGGATAATAGAACGCATCGTGACTCGAGAACATCTTCCCCTGGACGACCAAAGTGTCATCGCGCTAACGCGCAGGTGGATCGAAAAAGCGGTCATCGGTCTGAACCTGTGCCCGTTCGCCAAGCCGATCTTCGCCAACGATCTCATTCGATATTGCGTGAGTGCTGCGCAATCGCCCGACGCGCTGCGCGTGGAGCTCGTGCGCGAGCTCAATACCCTGCAAGCGGCCGACCCACGCGAAGTGGAAACGACGCTCCTCATCCATCCGCGTGTACTGGTGAATTTCGCGGAATACAACGCG
Organism: Gammaproteobacteria bacterium; assembly: GCA_041499435.1. Classification (GTDB taxonomy): domain Bacteria; phylum Pseudomonadota; class Gammaproteobacteria; order Burkholderiales; family SHXO01; genus SHXO01. The sequence goes on along the minus strand of JBGQKF010000220.1, from coordinate 954 downwards.
TTTCTCGATGAGGCCGATGCCGCCGTGGCAGAGCTCGGCTTGACCGGAGCCCTGCAGGTTGCAAGCTTCCACCCGCGGTATCAATTCTCAGGCACGGGCGTGGAGGACATCGAAAACTACACCAATCGCTCGCCCTATCCGATGCTTCATCTGCTGCGCGAATCGAGCATCGTGCGTGCAGTGGCGGCCATGTCCGATCCAGCGGAGATCTACGAGCGCAACATCGAAACCATGCGTAGACTGGGCCATGCAGGCTGGCGGCGGTTGTGGCCCGGTGAAGGCGGCGATAACTGATCGTGTTTCACGCCGAGCGACGGCACAGCGTACCATCAGTGGCTGCGAACAAAACAGGAGGATGCATCAATGCGCTACAAGACGTTCAGTCGAACGGGACTGCAGGTGTCGGAGGTAGTATTCGGCGGCGGCTGGGTCGGCGGTGTCTTGATTCACCAGGATGACGCCACCAAGCTGCGCACACTGCGGCGTGCGATGGACGCCGGGATCAACTGGATCGACACCGCGGCGTCCTATGGCAAAGGCCAATCCGAACAGGCGCTGGGCTGGCTGCTCAAGGAGGTCGACACAGCGCCGTATTTGTCCACCAAGGTGGTGCTCGATACCGCTAAGCTGGACGACATCACGGGTCAGGTAGAGCGCAGCCTCCACGAGAGTCTCGCGCGGCTGAAGCGAGAATCGGTCGATCTTTTAATACTGCACAATCAGATCGAAGCGAGCGTCACATCGGGTGCGATCACCGCCGAGCATGTGCTGCGCGTCAACGGCGCTGCCGATGCATTGGAGCGCATGCGCAGTCAGGGCCTCACGCGCTACATCGGTATGACTGCGCTCGGCGATGTCGAGCGGTGCAAGCAGGTCCTCGGCAGCGGCCGCTTCGACGCCGCTCAGGTGTACTACAACCTGCTCAATCCGAGCGCCGCGCGGTCGATGCCGCCG
>JBGQKF010000219.1:0-7373 GCA_041499435.1 Gammaproteobacteria bacterium | reverse complement strand
CAAGCGGCAGAGCAAGGAAGCGCAGGTGCTCGCGGAGCTGACGGGCTGGGATGTGAATCGCATCCGCAGTCGGATGGACCTGCAGCCGGTGGAGAAGCAGGCGTGGTGGAAGGGATTGTGGCGCTGATGCGCCGCAATCCCTGGTGAAGAGGGAAGAGGGAAGAGTGAAGGGTGAAGCAGCGTTCCTCCCCCTTCAAGGGGGAGGTTAGGAGGGGGATGGGGGTCCGAAGATGTCGCGCGACCCCATCCCCGCCCCAGCCCTCCCCTTGAAGGGGAGGGAGACTTCGAGCACTCACTCTTCACTCTTCACCCTTCACCCTTCACTCATTCACTTTTCACCCTTCACTCAGACCAGCCCCCCTGACCAACCACAGACTCCCAAAAATGGACGCCCGTCTCTACCAGATCGTGTTCCTGGCCGTACTGCTCACCATCGGTGTGCTTTTGCGCGACTTCACCCTGCGCCCCGAGCAGATGGCGCTTACATTCGCCGCGGGGCTGACGACGCAGGCGCTGTGCATCCGCGCGCTCAGTCTCAAGCGAATCGGATATCTCAGTGCAGCGATCACCTGTTTCGGATTGTCGATCCTGCTGCGAGCCGACACGCTGTGGGTGCATCCTCTGGCTGCGAGTTTGGCGATCGGCTCCAAGTTCGTGCTGCGCTTTCGCGGCAAGCACATCTACAATCCGGCGAATCTCGGCGTGATCGCCTCGATCCTGCTGTTGCCGGGCGCGTGGATCTCTCCAGGGCAGTGGGGTACCGATCTCGCGCTCGCGGGGTGGTTTGTCATGCTGGGCGCCCTGGTCACGGAGCGCGCGCGCCGCTGGGATATCAGCTGGACATTTCTCGGCTGCTTTCTTGGATTGGTTGCAGCGCGAGTGCTGTGGCTGGGCCAGAACCCCGCGGTGTTCATGCATCAACTTGGCAGCGGTGCGCTGCTGTTGTTCGCGTTTTTCATGATCTCCGATCCGATGACGATTCCCAACCGCCGCTCGATGCGTATCGTGTATGCGCTTTGCGTGGCGCTCGCCGCGTTCGGCTGGCAGTTCGTATGGTTCAAGCCGAACGCGCTGGTATGGGCGCTGTTCCTGTGCACGCCGCTGGTGCCGTTGATTGATTGGCTCCTCCCGGGCGAACGTTTCGCGTGGCGGGCCCTTGTTAGGCCGACGCGCGCGTCCCCATCCCCCCTCCTCACCTCCCCCTTGAAGGGGGAGGAACAGTTGAGTTAGCTCCCTGTCCCAGTTCCGCGAGCCACGCGCTGCTCACCTCTCCGATCTCGTTCAGCACCTGCGCGTCGGTCCGCCCGGAAGACTTGAGCACATGAAAGCTGTGATCCGCGCCTTCGAGCCAGTGCATGGTCCATGCATCGGACAACCGGTGCACCACCTTCTCCATCAAATCGCGCCGGCAGAGCGCGTCGCGCGTGCCGTTCACACACAACGTCGGCACTTCGATCTGTGACAAGTGCGCATCGCGCAGCTGCTCGGGATTCCCGGCGGGGTGCAGCGGATAAGCAAGCAGCAGCAAGCCAGTGCAGTCGAAGCCCTCAGCGGCGAGCAAGGAGGCGGCGCGCCCGCCCATCGAGCGGCCCCCGATGATGAGACGTACCGGCTTCACTTCGTCACGAGCACGCGCGCTCACCACGCGAATGCATTGCTCGAGCAGCGGCATCGGATCCGGCCGGCTGCTGCCTTTCTCGCGATAGAGGAAATTGAAGCGCACGACATGCATGCCGCAGCCGCGCAACTGCTCGGCGAGCGCCAGCATGCCGCGATCGTTCATCTGCCCACCCGCGCCATGTGCACAAATGAACACGGTGTCCGCATCGGATTGCCGGGCGCGCTCGAATACCGCGGTGGTCTGCGCATCGCCAACCGCGATGTGCCACTGCGAGGTGCGGCTTGCCTCGCTCATGAAGGCGCCGGCCGCGCCTCGCGATGCCGCGGCAACCCATCGTCCAGCTTCACCCAGCGCAACTGGCTGCTGGTGCGCGTGTGATCGGTCGGTGGCACCTGCTCGGGATCGTCCAGGCTGCACGTCGTGATGTCGATTTCATCGGGATGCGCATCCGATTCGAATGTGAGTTGCGTCCCGCACCGCGCGCAGAAGCTCCGTGTGGCATGCGCGCTCGATCTGTAGCGCGTGAGCGCGCCTTTCACCCAGTGCAAGTCCGCGCGCGCCACGCTGAACCACGCGACCATCGGGGCGCCGCTTGCACGCCGGCACATGGTGCAGTGACAGCTCGTTTCGTGAAACGGCATGCCGTGCGCTGCATAGCGAACCTCGCCGCAAAGACATCCACCGTCAAGCATAGCGCTCTACCTCGTCAAGATTGATTGGTCTGCACGTATTGTTCAGCGCGTGACCACGCTTGCTTGCATCAGACTATCATCGTACGTATCTGCCTGCCAACGTGGCAACTCCACTACAATGTAACGAATAGTATCGGCCGGGTAGGTTAGTCGCTCGCTGCCCCCCTGGAACACACAGCTCCACTGCACCAACCCGCAACTTCACAACGGTGGCCGGTGAGACGCCGCAACTTTCGGCTTCGAGGTATTCTCGCGCTCCTGGTCCTCGCGACCACGTTGCCGCTCGGCCTGTTCGCCGGTCTGCTGATCATGATGTCGTGGCAACAGCAGCGTGCGGTGGTGGATCGGCAGAACGTGGACACGGCGCGCGCGATGCTGATCGCCGTTGACAAGGAGCTCGAGAGCACCACGGACGCGCTCAACGTGCTCGCCTCGGTCGATGAGCTGCACAGGCGGGATCTGCGCGCGTTCAATCGGCTGGCAGTGCGCCTCGTACCGCGCGAGCCGGGCTGGCACGCGGTATTGCTGCTCGACTCAAGCGGTCGGCTGCTCATGAACACCGCCGCGGCGCACGCCCAACGCGGCGCTCTACCAAACGCGGACTGGACGCGGACGGTGAGCACCTCGCTGCGCCCGACCGTATCGGACCTGTTCGAGGATCCCGTCGGCGGGCACTTCGTAGTCGTCGCTGTCCCGGTCATAAGAGATGGGAAGCTGCAGTTCATACTCGCCGCGCAGCTTCGCTCCAGCGCGCTGAGCGAGGTGTTGCGCCGGCAGAATGTCCCGCCCAACGGGGTCGTGACTTTGATCGACCGCACCGCGCGGATCATCGCGCGTACGCGCAACGAAGAGCAGTACGTGGGCAAACCGCCCAGCGCTGCGTTCCGTGCCGCTGCCGTTCGCATGAGCGAGGGCAGCTGGCGCGGCAACCTGCTGGAGGGCACGCCCTCGTACTCCGCACTGAGCCGCTCCACCCTCACCGGCTGGACTCTCGGCATCGGTCTGCCCGCAGAGGCGATCGACGGCCCGATCCGGCGCTCGATCTGGGCTCTCGCCGGGGTGGGCATTGTTATCCTGATTCTGGGCGTAACCTTCGCCTTGGTGGTTGGACACCTGATCGTGCGCGCGCTCGGCTCGGCCTCGCTCGCCGTGCGCGCATTGGCACGCAGCGAGCCGCTGCCCGACCGGCATTCGCGCATCGTCGAGATCGAGGAGCTTTCGGCCGGACTGCGCGATGCCGCGTCGATACTCAGTAAACGATTGTACGAGCGCGATCAGGCGGAAGCCCAGCGCAGCCGCGCCCTCGCTGAGCGTGAGCAGGCGCTGCTCGCGGAGCAGGCCGCACGCCGCGAAGCGGAAGCGGCAAACCGCAGCAAGGATGAGTTCGTTGCCACCATCTCGCATGAGCTGCGCACGCCGCTCAATGCGATCTTCGGCTGGGTCAAACTGCTGCGCGGCGGAAGTCTCGACGCCGAGGCCCAGGTCCGCGCACTGGATGTGATCGAGCGCAATACCCGCGCCCAGGCGCAGCTCATCGACGATCTGCTCGACATGTCTCGTGTCGTCACCGGAAATCTGCGTCTCGACATGCGCGAGATCGAGCTTGGAGCCGTGCTCGAGGCCGCCGTCGAGAGCGTGCGGCCAGCCGCTGCAGCGAAACAGCTCGAGCTCGTAGTCGGCCCCCCGCATCCGGGCGCCGTGGTGCTCGGTGATCCCGATCGCCTGCAGCAGATCGCTTGGAATCTGCTCACGAACTCGATCAAGTTTACGCCGGCAGGCGGTCGCATCGAGGTGCAGATCAGCGTGGAAGGATCCGCAGCACTGCTGTGCATAAGCGATTCGGGTGCAGGGATCGACCCCGACTTTCTGCCGCACGTGTTCGAGCGCTTCCGTCAGGGTGCGTCGTCCGAATCGCGCGGATACGGCGGCCTCGGCATCGGCCTCGCGCTGGTGCGCCATCTGGTGGAACTGCACGGCGGGACGGTGATCGCGCACAGCGACGGAGTGAATCGCGGCGCCCGCTTTACCGTTCGCATACCGCTGATCGATGCGCGCACAGTCATGCCTCCCGACATAGGCCCGCTGCACGGCGAAGCCGGCGGCGAACCGAATGAGCCAGTGCCCGCACCGCGAGCCTGCCCGCCGTAGCGCTCACCGCCATGTGCCGTGGTCCCGCAGGAGGGCAACCCCCGCGCCGCTGACCCACTATTCGGGCTTCGCCGCCATCGCGCGGATGATGGTTTCGAGCTGCGAGCTCATCGGCAGGTCGATGCTCGCGCCGGAGGGCAGCCGGCTGAGGAACCAGCGCTTGTACTGCCGCTCGATCTCGCCGTCCTCCGCGAGATCGTGGAACGTGTCGTTGATCAACGCGGCAAGCTGCGCGTCGCCCCTGCGGTACATGATCCCGTAAGGGTCGTAGGAGAGGAATTCGCCGACGACCAGGAATTTCTTCTGCGCCTTGTTCTGCGCGATCAGGCCGTAGAGCAGCACATCGTCGGTGGCAAAGGCGGCGGCGGCGCCTTCCACGACTTTCGCGAACGATTCGGCGTGGTCGCGCGCCACCAGCAGCTTGAAATCGATCCGGAATTTCTTTGCGATGTCCTGCATCGTCTGCTCATTGGTGGTCCCGGCGGTAACCACCACCACCTTGCCGGCCAACTCGCGGAAGGATTTGACGGGAGAGCCGCTCTTCACCATGAGCTTGGTGCCCGATACGAAGATGGTTGGTGAGAAGGCGACCCGCTTCTGGCGTTCGAGGTTGTTGGTGGTGGAGCCGCATTCGAGATCGGCCTGCCCGGATGCGATCGCGTCGATGCGCGATTCCGAGGTCACTGGCAGCCACCTGATCTCGAGCTCGCGCCCGACCTGCTCGCCCATCGCCTCCACGAGTTTGCGGCACAGCTCGACGGAGTAGCCGATCGGTTGGCCGCGCGCGGAGAGGTAGGAGAACGGGATCGACGATTCGCGGTAGGCAACGATGACCGCACCGGAGGCCCGCGCCTTGAGCAGCGTGCCGGTCAGCTCGACCGGCGCATTGGCCTCGGCCTGCACGGCGGCGCTGCCAGCCGCTGCCAGCAGTACGGCGGCACACAGCAGCCGTTTCAACCAGGCGGTTTCCACGTCGCCCCTAGGCGTGCACGGGTCGGGGCAGCGCTGCATCGAGCGTACGCGCGAACGCTTCGGCCTCGGCCGGCAGCATCAGCTCGCCTTCCCACTTGGCGACCGCCGCCGTGGCGATCGAGTTGCCGACCGCGTTGGTCGCCGAGCGTCCCATGTCGAGGAAGGTGTCGACGCCCAGGATCAGCAGCAGGCCCGCCTCGGGGATGTTGAACTGGCTCAGTGTCGCGGCGATCACCACCAGCGAGGCGCGCGGCACGCCGGCCATGCCCTTCGAGGTCAGCATCAGGATGAGGAGCATGGTGACCTGCGTGCCGAGCGGCAGGTTGATGTTGTAGGCCTGGGCGATGAACAGCGCGGCGAAGGTACAGTACATCATGGAGCCGTCCAAGTTGAACGAGTAACCCATCGGCATCACGAAGCTGGAAATCTTGCGCTTCACGCCGAAGCGGTCGAGGGCGTCGACGATCTTAGGGTACGCGGCCTCGGAGCTCGCCGTGGCGAAGGAAAGCATGAACGCTTCCTTGATCAGCACCAGCAGCTTGAGGATCCGCCGCCCGAGGATCAGGAACCCCACGAGGATCAGCAGGCTCCAGAGGCAGATGAGGCCGATATAGAAGTCGCCCATGAATACGGCGAACTTGAGGAGGATTTCAAGCCCGTTGACGGCGACAGTGGCGGCCATCGCCGCCAGCACTGCAATCGGCGCGAGCTTCATCACGTAGCCGGTGATCTTGAGCATCGCGTGCGCGAGCTCGTCGATCGCGGTGACCAGGGTCCGCGCCTTTTCACCGAGCGACGCCAGCGCAATGCCGAAGAACATCGAGAACACCACAATCTGCAGAATCTCGTTGTTGGCCATCGACTCGGCGAAGGACTTCGGCACCAGGTGGCTGACGAAGTCCTTGAGCGTAAACTTCGAGGTAGCAAGGTTGGCCGAGGCGCCGATGTCCGGCAGCGGCAGGCCGATGTTGTGTCCCGGCTGCAGCAGGTTGGCGAGTATCAGACCCAGCACCAGGGACACGAGCGAGGCGGTGATGAACCAGCCCAGCGCCTTGGCGAACACGCGCCCGACCGAGGCGGCGTCGCCCATGTGCGCGATGCCGACCACCAGCGTGGAGAAGACGAGCGGCCCGATCAGCATCTTGATCAGCCGCAGGAACACGTCGGAGAAGATCGAGATGTAGCCGGCAATCTGAGCCGCGGTCTTCTTGTCCGGGAATTGCAAGAAAACCATGTAGCCGATGATGATGCCGATGATCATGGCGACGAGAATGCCGATCGCCGGCGGGAACTTGAACTTCATGGTTCGCCCCTCCCTGGCGTTGATGAATCGCTGACTGCGAGGCTAGCGTACCGCCGCGCGCGGCGAATCCGACGTAGGATTTCGCGCATCACAGAATAGGGGTCATGAGAGCGTCTGGAAAGGCCTTTCAGCTTGAGTTCGTCATGGCGGTCATGCAGCGATGACCTGCTCGATGTGCCGACGCGGGCTCGCTCGCGCAGACATGGTCGGATAGCCCAGCCGAAAGGGCATCAGCGCCTGCCATGCCGAGTCGCCGGTAACATCGTTGAGTGCACTGCCGAACCGGTTATCGATGCCCAGGCTGCGCTCGCGATCCGCCCGCTCCGGCAGTTGATTGAGCGGCTGCATGGCGATCCCCTGAGTCTCGCCCTGAAGCTGGATACGCTGCCATAGACGTCCTCCCTGAATGCGATTGGCATTGTCTGCGCTATCGCGCGCGAGAATGATGCCGTAGACGGCTGCGGTGGCGACCTGAACATCACGCGTGTTTGCCAACCAGAAGCTGTCCGCCTGCTCCTGCGAGGCGGGCGGCAGTACTTTGGCGGCAACGCGCAGCCACGTTGGCAGCGCCTGTGCATCGATCGTCAAGCCGTCGCGTCGCTGCTGGATCTCGCGCCAGTCTGCGCGAAACCAGGCT
>JBGQKF010000218.1:0-7391 GCA_041499435.1 Gammaproteobacteria bacterium | reverse complement strand
CTGCCTAAACCCAACACAGAGACACACTAAACCCAACACAGAGACACAGAGAGCACAGAGGGCACAAAGAAAACCGAGACGAGAGATGACAACGAAATTCCAAGCAACCGAAGATCAGTCCTCGTTTGTCTTCTTTGTTTTCTCTGTGCCCTCTGTGCCTCTGTGTTGGGTGTAAATTAAGTTTTGCGCCTTTCGAAAAACCTCCGCATAGCCTCCTGCGGCTCCCCGCTCAAGTAGGCTTCGCGCTGAGCAGCCTTGGCCGCGGTCAGCGCCGCATCGAACCCGGGTTGCGTCAGTTGACGGAAGCGCTGCTTGGTGAGGCGCGTTGCGGTCGGGCCGAGCTTGCTGAGCTCCGTGGCGACGGCCAAGGCCCGGTCCAGCACCTGTTCACGCGGAACGAGATGATTGATCAAGCCCAGCTCGTACGCACGCTGGCCGCCGATCAGCTCACCAGCGAGCGACATCTGCACGTTCTGCGACAGCCCCAGATGCAGCGTCATCAAATACGAGCCTACGATGCTGGCGAGGCCGGCGCGAATTTCCGGCTGCCCGAGCTTGAGCTCCGGATAACCTACGCGCAGATCGCTGCACAGGCCGATCTGATAGCCAGCACCGGTCGCCACACCGTTCCAGGCTGCAACACAAGCCTTATCCAGGTCGCGCACCGCCTGATACATCGCGTGCTGGCGCGTGAGCCACTCATCGACGTCATCGAGCGTGTAGCGCGCCGTCTCGTTCAAGTCCTGTCCAGAGCAGAAGGCGCGCTCGCCCGCGCCTTTGATGACCACCGCCTTCACCGTCGTGTCCGCATTGAGCCGAGCCAGCGTCTCGATCAGCGCCTGGCGCATCTCGACGTTCACGGCATTCAACGATTCCGGGCGATTGAGTGAGACGATGGCAACGCTGTCGCGGCGCTCGGCCAGGACGGTGCTGGACATGATTCAATTATTCGATGGGGAATCAGCTTCGGTTCTGCAGCAGGTAACAACTGCGCAACGCCACGTCGGCCGTACTGCGATCCACTTGCCTTAAGCTGGAGCGCGGCTGGAAATAACCCATCGAGATCTCCTGCCACACATAGTAGACCTTGCCGGCCTCGGTCTCGAGTACCAGGCCCTCGTCGTTCTCGGCGTGCGTGGCGATGATGTGCTGGCCCGGCTCGACGCTCCAGCGGAAGTAGGTATTGGCGTCGGTGCTCCCCATGTTCTTGCCGTCGAGCGTGAGGCGGACCGGCCACGGTGCACTGTAGGTTTCATTGCGAAATACGTAAATCACCGCCTTACCCTCGACCGGCCGCATCAGCTTGGCGAGCGCATCGGTGTCTGCGTCGGCGAGTGGCCGTGATGCGCAGGCCGACAAGGCGGCGAGCGCGATTACTATCAGAAACGACGAAACAAACTTCATAACTGCCTCCTAGCGTATCGCAAATGATCTATACATAGGCGGGACCCTCGATCACCGGGTGTGCGGCCAGAAATTTTTCATTGACCTCCAACCCGAGGCCGGGTCTTTCGAGCGGGCGCACACAGCCGTCGCTGCCTACCTCATACGGCTTATCCACCAGCTCGTCCCGGAACAGATTGTTCTTCGACACATCGCCCTCGAAGTAGCCGCCATTGTCGATTGCCGCGAGGAAATGGATGGTCGCGGCCATGTTCAAGCCGGTCATGGAGGTGTGCGGGTTGATTAGCAGCTTCCATGCCGAGGCCAGATGCGCGACGCGCAACCCTTCGGTGATGCCGCCGGTCTTGGACAGATCCGGCTGCAGGATGGTGATGGAGCCGTCCTCGATGACGCGGTTGAACTCGAAGCGCGTGTAGTGGTTTTCGCCGGCAGCGAGCGGCACGCTGCTGAACGTCGCGGCCAGGCGATAGCTCGCGTAATCGTGCGCGGGGAACGGCTCTTCCAGCCAGCCGACCTCGTATTCCTCAAATCCGGGCATCGCCTTGCGCGCATCCGCAACGGTGTAGCCGGTGTTGGCATCGACCAGAATCGCAATCTCGTCGCCGAGCGCTTCACGCACCGCCGCCACGCGTGCGAGATCGCGGGCCGGCGTGTCCCCGACGCGCAGCTTGATCGCTTTGTAGCCGGCCGCGACCAACGGCAGCGCTTCGGCCACCAGCGCGCGCGGCTCCTGATAGCCCAGCGATACGCCACCGGCATAAGCGGGGATAGGCTTGGATGCCCCGCCGAGCAGCTTATACAGCGGCACGCCGAGCGCCTTGCCGCGAATGTCCCACAGCGCCTGATCGATGCCGCTCATCGCCAGACACGCGCCCGCTCCCATGCCATGGCTGCCGAGCTGGCGGACGTAGATCTTGTTCCAGACGCCGACGACATCGTTGGCATCCTGACCGACTACGAGCTGCTTGAGCGTGGTGTTGACCAGCGCTGCCACTGCGCCCGGACAGCGGCCGTGATGCGATTCCCCGTAGCCGACGATGCCGGCCTCAGTGGTGACCTTCACCACGACCGCATCGCGCTTGACGGCGCGCCCGATGCCCAGGGTCACGCTGTTCTTCGCTTCCACCGGGAACGAGGTCGCGAAACCCTGAACATCGACGATCCGCAGACTGCTGGGGTCGCCCATGACTCCTCCTGATCGATTTGCTGCCAACTATAGCCGGGTTGGTCCGATTGGGCTACACCGCCGAGCGTTTTACCTGCACGCCGGGACGCTCCAGCAGGCCGGGCAGCAGGCGCGTTCCGAGCCCTGGGCCCAGCAGGCCATAGATGTATCCGCCTTCCACCCGCGGCACCTCAGTGATGATGTCCTGGTACCAGGTGGTGAAGTACGCGCGCACGGCTTCCATCACCAGCGCGTTGGGAATGTGCAGCATGAACTGGATCGAGGCCACCCAGACCACCGGACCGTTGCAGTCGTGCGGGGCCACCGGTCGCTGATAGCTCTCGGCCAGGGCGGCGATCTTGCGCGCTTCGGTGAGGCCGCCACACCAGCCGATGTCGAGCATGATCACATCGGCCGCCTGCGCCTGCAGGATGTCGCGAAACGGTGCCGTGCCGCCCAGCGTCTCGCTCGCGCAGACCGGGATGCGCGTCGAGCGCGCGTACTCCGCGAGTGTGGCGACATCGCTCATCTTGATCGGATCTTCCGACCAGCATGGACGGTACTCTTCTAAGGCGTGCGCGATGCGCTTGGCCTGATCGAGATTCCACAGCGAATGGAACTCCGCCATGACCTCGATGCGGTCACCCACGGCTTCGCGGATCTTGCGAAACGGCGCGAGGCCGACCGCGAGATCCTGCGCGCTCAACAGGCTGCCGTCGGTGCGCTCAGCCAAGGGATCGAACGGCCAGATCTTCATGGCGGTATAGCCTTCGGACAGCAGGCTGTGCGCGAGCTCGTCCGCGCGATGGACGAAGGCGATCTGGTCGTCATACGGGCCTTCGGGCCTGGGTGCGGCGGCCTCCAAGGTGACGCTGCGGCGTGCGACCGTGCGCGTGTTGTAGTTGTAACCCGCGCAGGTGTTGTAGGCGCGGATGCGATCGCGGCTGCGGCCGCCGAGCAGTTGCACGATCGGCTGATTCAGAGCTTGTCCAAAGATGTCCCACAACGCGATATCGACCACCGAAGCCGCGCGTACTTCCGTGCTGCTGCTCGCGAAGCCCAGATAGCTCATCATCAGATGGCGGTTGTGTGCCTGGATCTGCAGCGGATCCTTGCCGAGCAGATAGGGCGCGACGAGCTCGTGGAGCTGCGCCTCGACGGCGGCGGCGCCGCGCGAAGTCTCGCCTAACCCGATCAGACCTTCGTCGGTGTGAAGCTGCGCGAGCAGCAGATTGGGGCGGTCGGGCAGACGAATGGTTTCGAGTGCGGTGATTTTCATGTCATGTGTAGTCGCGCTTCAGCGCGCATCAGGCGGCGATGCTCGCTGTTGTCGTACCCAGCGAAAGATATTCCCCAAAGCGAAGGTCACCAGCGCGAAGCCCACGCCCGCCACCATTCCGGCCACGGTCTTGTCGCGAAATGCCGGAATCACCGTGGATAGATCGGTGAGCATCCCCGCCACGCCGAGGCCGGCGAGGATCACGCCGATGGTGTCGATCACCAGCAGGCGTAGCGGGATCCTGAGTCGGGTCGCGGGTGGCATAGGCTCACCGTCTGCCAGGTTTCAGTTCGCGCCGATATATTCCACAGCGACGACCCGGTAAGCGGGCTGATAGAGCTCCCGATAGGTCTGCGAGTGGCGGATTGCAGGATAGCCGCGCGCGGCGAGATCGCCGAAGAAGGTTTCCACAGCATTCCTTTCGAATGGAATTTCGCCCGCGGCTGCCAGATCGCCGAGACATCCACAGAACTTCGCCAGCTTGTCCGGTGCGGCGGGGTAGTTCTGCGCGGTGTTGACGAACGCAGTCGCGAGATCGTCGATCGTCCCACCGCCTTCGAGATACGCGCGTAGATGCACTCGCGCCAGCCGGCCGTCGGGAGAGATCGGATCCACTCTTGGATCTGCGGGTCCACTGGATAGTTGCTGTGCTTCCACGATCAGCCGCTCGCGTGCAACCGCCGCATTCTCGACCGCGTGCTCCGGCCCCATCGCCGCCTGGTGCAGCAGCTTGTAGATGTCCTCGAGCTGCAGGCGTGGATAGCGTTGCAGATGGGCGGTCAAGAGCTGGGAGATGAATTTCATTTTTGACTGCGTGAAGGAGGTGAAACCGCGGGGCATTCAGTCTCGAGTTAAAGAGGCCCTTGATTGCTGCATCTTAATCGTTCGGGCAACATCCCTGCTACCCGCTCGGGGGTCTAAGGAAGTTACCTCCTTCACCTCCTTCACGCTTTTCAATCTAGCGCGTGACCAACACCGGCAGCTTCGAATGCGTCAGCACCTTGGTCGTGGTGCTGCCCAGCACCAGCCCGGCGAGACCGGTGCGGCCGTGCGAGCCCATGAAGATCAGATCGCATTTTTTCTTGCGGGCGGCTTCGATGATCGCTTCCCACGGCGCAATGCTGATGGTCCAATAGCTCTCGTAACGGACGTCGGCCGCCTCCGCCGCCTTCTGTACCTGGGCAAGCTGCTTCTCGGCAGCCTTCTTGGCCTGTGCCTCGAACTCCTCCTGAGACAGGATCGTCGCCGGCATATATTCTGTATACATGATGGCGCGATAATCTTCGGGCGAGAAGAATCCCACCACCGTCGCGCCGATCGATTTGGCAAACGCGACCCCCTGTTTCACGGCCTTGCGCGAGATCGCCGAGCCGTCGGTGGGAATGAGTATTCGTTTGAACATAGCAGGGCTCCTATTCCAGGCAACGCATTATGGCGCAAGTCTGACGTGCCGGCAGGCAAGCGGAGTTGATCGAAGTCAAGCCAGCGCGGTGGGGCGGGTACTCCAGGCTAGGGACTGCCTCGGCACGGCGCCTCTGTCGGTGTTGTAGTACGCTGTGCGCGGATTATCCGAGCCACGCCTGAACCGCCTCAATGCCCACGGCACTGACGTTCGATCTTCTGCGCTTGTTGTCAGACGCCCAATTCCAATCCGGCCCGGCCCTCGCCCGGCGACTGGGTGTTTCCCGCGCGAGCTTGCGCACCGCGCTGCGCGATCTCGACGCGATCGGCGTCGAGCTCACCCGCAATCCACATCACGGATACCGGCTCGCGGCACCGATCGACTGGCTGGATGCCGCGCAGATCAAGGCCGGTCTGGGTCCGCATGCTGCCCTCTACGATCTACGCCTGCTGGACATGACCGCATCGACCAACACCATGCTCCTGGAAAACGCCGCCGGTGTGCCGAGCGGCACGGTGGTCGTCGCGGAGCTGCAGACCGCGGGGCGCGGGCGTCGCGGCCGTGGCTGGCATACCGGACTGGGCGGCGCGCTCACGTTCTCGGTACTTTGGCGCTTCGAGCAGGGCGCAGGTGTGCTCGCGGGCCTGGGTCCGGCGGTCGGTGTTGCGCTGGTGCGCGCGTTGCGCGAGCTGGGAGCGACCGAAGCGCTGTTGAAATGGCCCAACGACGTGCTGGTCAGGCACCAGAAGATCGCCGGCACGCTGGTCGAAATTCAGGGCGAGGTGCTGGGTCCCAGCCTGGCGGTGATCGGCATCGGGATCAACCATCGGCTCGATCCGGCCACGCGCCAGCGCATCGACCAGGCGGTGACGGACCTCGCATCGGTGGGCGTGCATGCCCCTCGCAACCGTGTGCTGGCCGGACTGCTGTCTCACCTCGCCGTGGTGCTCCTGGAATTTTCGGCGCAGGGGTTCGCGCCGTTGCGCAAGGAATGGGAAAGCTTTCATGTCTATGCGGGCAAGCGCGTGGCGCTGAGGCTGCCCGATGGCTCGTTCGAGCAAGGTATCGCGGCCGGAGTGAGCGACGATGGCGCGTTGCTGCTGCAAACCAACACGGGACTGCGCCGCTTCCACTCCGGAGAGGTGAGCCTGCGCCCGCTCAATGAGGCAGGCGAGCCGCGCTCGGCCTCAGGCGGGTGATGCCATGCGCATCGTCGCGGTGGACGCGGGCAACAGCCGCATCAAGTGGGGCGTCTGGGAAGACGAGTGGAGCAGCCAGGGCTCGATGCCGACCGCGCAGTTCGATACGCTGGCGGCAGCGTGGGAGAGCGTGCCGCCGCCATACGCGATTTTCGCTAGCAACGTTGCCGGAGCCCAGGTACGCAACTCGCTCGATGCCTGGGCCGCGCCCCGCGGCATCGAAGTCCATTGGCTGGCGAGCCGGCGCGAGCAGTGCGGGGTGCGCAGCGCCTATCGCGAGCCCGCCCAGCTCGGCGCCGACCGTTGGGCAAGCCTGATAGCAGCCTGGCATCTGGTCGGCGGGGCGGCGCTGGTCGTCAACGCCGGCACCGCGGTGACGATTGATGCGCTGGACCGCGAAGGGGTGTTCCACGGCGGCGTCATCATGCCCGGTCTCGCGTTGATGGCGAGTGCCCTGGCGAGCGGCACCGCCGGGCTTCCGCAGACGCCAGGGGCATTTGCCGCGTTTCCCGACAATACGGCCGATGCCATTGCCAGCGGGGCATTGCTGGCGGTGTGCGGCGCCATCGATCGCATGCACCGTACATTGTCGGCGATTGGCGCGAGGCCGCAGATCGTACTGAGCGGCGGTGCCGCGCCGGCGATCGCGGCACAGCTCAATGCGCCAACGCTGAGCGTGCCCTACCTGGTGCTCGAGGGATTGCGCGTGGTCGCCAATGCCGGGCTTGCCGCATGAGATTATTGTTCTACATATTGCTCGCTGCGAATCTCGTCCTGCTCGGCGTCGTATGGCTGCGGCCACCGCAAACCAGCCCGGACGCGGACCTGCTCAATCAGCAGATCAAACCAGAAAAGGTGCGCATCATCGCGGCCAGGCCGCTGGTTGCGCCGACAATCAAAACGGCGTGCCTGGAGTGGGGGCCGTTCGGCACCGGCGAAGTG
>JBGQKF010000217.1:0-7415 GCA_041499435.1 Gammaproteobacteria bacterium | reverse complement strand
TCCGGTGCTCGCTCTGACTTCTGTGCAGGCGACGATTGCACGGTGGGCGGAGCCGGAAAGGGCTCGGCTTGTTTCTGCAAAGATTGCGGCGGCACCTCATCCGCGGGAGCCGACGGCTCGGGTGAGGGCGCCACGTCTTTCCTGAGTCGCGGCGCTTCGCTCTTCGCTGGCGCAGTCGATTTGCGCGAATATTCTTGCCGCATGGGCGCACCTTCTTTTTCATCAGCCAGCGGGCGGGCCGGCGGTGGCGCCGCGGCGGAGGGCTCAGCCGCCGGTGCACTCCGGCGCGCGCCGCTCTCATCGGCAGAGGGCAGATGCTGGTCTTGCCGCGTCACCATGACGGTGAGGGTCACGCTCAGCACCAGCATGGCGGCAAGAGACAACGGCAGGCGCCACGTCGACGAAAATGGCGAGCCCGCCGAGCGCGGTCGCGCACCGACCGCACGCCGCGCCTGCGCACGGATGGCATCGTCCAGCGCAGACGACGGCTCTTCCACGGATGCCTCGCGATAGCGGGCGCGCAGCTCGCGCGATGCCGCGAGCAAGCGCTCGAGATCGTCCGGCGGTTGCGCTTCTTCGCTCACAGATGGTCCTTCATGCCTTCACGCAATTTGTCCAGGGCATAGCGCAGGCGGCTTTTCACGGTCTCGCGTCCCGCGCCGGTCACCTCGGCGATCTGCTCCAGGCTCAAGCCGCTTTCCTCGTGCAGGAGAAACGCCTCGCGCTGCACGGCCGGAAGTGATTCCACCAACCACAGCAGGCGCGCGGCCTGTTCGCGTCCCTGCGCCTGCCGCTCGGGCTGCAGCGCGCCCTGTGCGGGCAGCTCGATCGGATCATCTTCGCCATCGCCATCGAGCGAGACCAGCTGCGGACCCTGATTGCGGCGAAAGTAATCGATGAGACGATTGCGCGCGAGGGTATAGAGCCAGGTGGTGAACTTGGCCTCCACCTGATAGCGGCCGCGCGCCTGAATCAGGTTCAGCCAGATGTCCTGCATCAGCTCTTCTGAGGCCGCGCGGCTGCCGCATTGCCGGAAAAGGTAGCGAAACACGCCGCCGCGATGACGCGTGTAGAGCAGATCGAAGGCAGCAGCATCGCCGCTGCCATAGCGCAGCATCAGCTCTTCGTCCGAGGGCTCGACCGGCATAGCCGCCGCAGTATAAACGACGGCACAGCCAAATACCCGAGCGGTAACGCGGCGTAATCAACCGGGCGCGCAAGGACGCGAAGACAGATGCCGTTTCCATCCTCAGCATCGGCTGCGCGTGCTTGCGCCCCCTGGCAAATTCTCGGATGCGCAATCCTCACCAGCGCCGCGGCGGATCAGGGACGAACCGCGCGGGAAACGGATTGGGCTCACGCATCGGCTCGCGAGTCGGTTCGTGAATGATCCCGCGCGCGATCAGATTGGCGCGCGTGTCATAGCGGATTGCGATCATCTCATTCGGCGAATCCGACTCGCGCTCGAACTGGACGTAGCGCGCCTGCGAAGTTTCGCTGCGGCCATGGCCGGTGCCGAGACTCTTCTCCGCCGCTTGCGGAGCGGGCACGCTGGATGGTGCACCGGCCGCATCGGCGTTAGAGGACTCGGCCGACCCGCGGCTTTCGTCACGGTAGCGCTGCGCACGTGGGACCTGCTGCAACTCGACCGGCGGCACGAACTTGCGCTTGAACACCGCCACGCCGATCACGCCGACATCGTCGGGACGCCCGGTACGCGTAGCGTAGGCATCGCTGTGATCGGTGAAATAGAATGTTGCCACGCGCGACAGGCTCTTGCGCCAACCCGAGATCGACAGCGAGCGCCAGGCGGCGATCACATAGCCGCCCTGCGAAGTCGCGGCCGTCTCGCCCGTCACAACGTTGACGCCATCCACGGATACGACTGCGAGGATGTCTTCACCGGTGTTGTTGCGGATACGAAGCTCGTACTCGTTGCCAGGCCGCCCCGCGACATAACGCTCGCCATCGGCCGAGTAGATCGGCAGGACTTGTCCGCTGCTGCGGTCGTATAGCGTGACATCGGCCGCGCTGCC
Source organism: Gammaproteobacteria bacterium (assembly GCA_041499435.1). Classification (GTDB taxonomy): domain Bacteria; phylum Pseudomonadota; class Gammaproteobacteria; order Burkholderiales; family SHXO01; genus SHXO01. Next base: position 5,379 of record JBGQKF010000217.1, on the reverse strand, counting down.
GACAGCGAAGGCACGACCCACCAGAGCGCACAAGGCCAACCCGAACACCACTGCTATCCGTTGCATGATTCCCTCTCCTTGATGATTGGACGACAGCGGTGTAAACGCAAGGGGGAGCGGGAAGGGGTTACCGCAAACGTGAAAAGGTGAAAAGGTGAAGAGGTGAAGGGTGAAGGGTGGGCGCTGCGCGCCCATTAAATCTCCCTCTCCCCCATCAGTGGGGGAGAGGGTCGGGGTGAGGGGGATCACCCTTCACTCTTCACTTCGCGCAGCGGCTTACCTCCACTCCCAAGCTGGACAGCAACCCACGCAGCTCGCGCGCGAACTGCGCCGCGCCCGGCTGGTCGCCGTGAATGCAGATGGTATCGGCTTCGATCGGCACTTCGGTTCCATCCTGCGCGCGCACGCGACCGTGCATCAGCATGCTTTCCACCTGCGTGAGCGATGCTTTCACGTCCTCGATCATCGAGCCCGGACGATTGCGCGGGGTGAGCGACCCATCGGCCTGATAGCTGCGATCCGCGAAGACTTCGTTGGCCACCTGCAGGCCGGCATCGCGTCCGGCGCGGATCAACGCACTCCCCGCGAGACCGAACAACACCAGCTCGCGATCGAAATCCGCTACGGCGCGCGCAATGGCATGCGCGAGAGCTGCATCCTTCGCGGCCATGTTGTACAGCGCGCCATGGGCCTTCACCTGCGTGATGCGGCCTCCGAGTGCACGGCAGAATGCATCGAGCGCGCCGACCTGGTAGAGCACCAGATCGTAGACCTCGTCGGGCGAAATGTGCATCACGCGGCGGCCGAAACCCTGCAGGTCGGGGAACGAGGGATGCGCACCGACCGCTACGCCGCGCGCCAGTGCGGCCTGCGCCGTGCGATGCATGACGGTCCAATCGCCCGCGTGCAGCCCGCACGCCACATTGATCGAGCTCACATGCGCGAGGACCGCCTCGTCGTTGCCCATCTTCCAGGCGCCGAAGCTCTCGCCCATGTCGCAGTTGAGATCGATGGTCTTCATTGCTTCGCTCGCTCGCGCAGGCCCTCGCGCATCAACGCCAGCTCCCGCTCGCGCTGCAGATAGAGCTGCTCGCTCTGCTCGAGCGTGATCGGCTCGAAGCGCAGCGTATCGCCCGGTGGCAGCTGCGCGAGCAGCGGCAGATCCACGCTCGCCACCTCGCCGATCAGCGGATAGCCGCCCGTGGTCTGGCGATTGGCCATCAGCACGATCGGCTTGCCGTCGGGCGGCACCTGGATGCTGCCGAAAGTCACCGCCTCAGGCAGGACCTCTCCCGGCTCGGTGAGCGAGAGCGTCGGCCCTTCCAGACGATACCCCATCCGGTCGGAGTTGGCAGCGATGCGAAATTCCGCGCTGATGAACTGCGTGCGGCTCGCCTCGGAGAACAGCGCGAAATGGCGGCCCTGCATGAAGCGAATGCGGTGATGATCATGCGCGAGCAACGCGGCATTGGCATGCACGGACCACTTGGGACAGACGAAGTCTTCCGCCGTCTGCAGCGCGCGATGCAACGCGGGATACAGATGGGCAGGTGCGGGCTGTACGGTGAGCTCGTCCCCGCGTCGCAGCGCTCGTCCGTGAAAGCCGCCGAGGCTCGCCGGAAGGTAGGTGCTCTTGCTACCCATCACGACGGGCACGTCGAAGCCGCCAGCCAAAGCGAGATACGCGCGACAGCCGAGCCGGCACACGGCCAGATCGAGCACGCTGCCTGCGCGCGCCAGTACCGGCCGTGCCGCCGGCACCTCGCGCCCACCGATGGTTGCCGCGAAATCGCCACCGCAAATCGCGATCAACGCGGTCTGCGTAAATTCAAGACGCGGACCGGCGAGCGTGAATTCGAGCGTGGCTTCGTCTTCAGCGTTGCCGACCAGCAGGTTGGCGAGACGGTGCGAGTGCTCGTCCATCACCCCGCCCACCGGCATGCCGTAGCGCTGATAGCCGTAGCGTCCGCGATCCTGCAGAGTCGAAAGAATGCCCGCACGGAGCACCTTCAGGCTCATTTGTGCGTCTCCGCTAAACGCACATACTCCCCCATCGAGACTGGGACGAAGCGCACGCGATCGCCCATGCTGAGCCGCGCGGGCGGTTGCGCGAAGGCATCGAACATGCGCAGGGGCGAGCGCCCGATCAAATGCCAGCCGCCGGGGAGCTCGAGCGGATAGATACCCGTCAACTCGCCCCCGATCGCCACACTGCCGGCGGGAACGCGCATACGCGGGTTCGAGCGACGTGGCGTGGCGAGCTTTGGATCGAGCCCGGCCAGATAAGCGAAGCCCGGCGCAAATCCGAGCATCTGCACACGATACAACGGTGCGGTGTGCCGCTCGATCACCTGCTCCACGGTGAGCCCGTGTGTGTGCGCCAGCGTTTCCAGATCTTCGCCGTACTCGCCGCCATAGCAGACCGGGATTTCAAAGGTGGCCGGTTGAGTGAGCTCGATGCCGTCCATCGACTGCAACCGGGCGGTGACCTGGCGCGCCAGCGCCGCGTAGGCGCCGCCAGCATCGTCCGCAGCCGCGATGCGCAAGGGGTCGTAGTGCAAGGCGAGCGTGCACACCGCCGGCACCACATCGAGCACACCGGGCAGCGGCTCGGCCAGGAGCCGCTCAGTCACAGAGCGGACTTTGAGCGCAGTCTCCTCCGATGCGTCGTTGCCGAGCTCGATGACGAGCGCACGGTCGCCCAAAGGGGACAGTCGATATTCGCGAATGAACGGTTCGGCCATGATGCTAGCCCGCAAGTTTAGTCGATGGCTGCATTCCAGTTGACGCGCACCGCGCCCGCGGGCGAAACCATGTCATTCCGGTGTAAGCTCATATTCGCTGGCTAGCTTTAGAGTGGCCGCCGTTTGCCCAATCTCTGTCAGCCCCCCACCGCAATGATACGTGCATGTGAAGAAAACGATCTGCTGGACATCTACAACATCGTCAACGATGCAGCGCACGCTTATCGCGGGACGATCCCCGCGGATTGCTGGAAGGAGCCTTACATGCCGAGCGAGGAGTTACGCCACGAGGTCGCCGACGGCGTGCAGTTTCTGGGCTACGAGCTCTCCGGGCGGCTGATTGCGGTCATGGGGCTGCAGCACAAAGCGCCGGTGTCACTCATCCGGCACGCCTATGTACGCACCGAGTATCGCAACCAGGGTATCGGCGGCCAGTTGCTTGCAGAAGTGCGACAGCGCACCGTGCATCCGCTGCTGGTCGGCACGTGGGCGGCCGCGCGCTGGGCGGTGGCTTTCTACGAGAAGCATGGCTTCCACCTGGTGCCGGCAAGGGCGAAAGACCAACTGCTCGCGAAGTACTGGTCGATTCCCAAGCGCCAGAGGGAAGTCTCCGTGGTGCTGATCGACGGCGAAGCCTCGCGGTGGCGTACGCTGATTTGACGCGCACCGCGCGGGCGTCTCAGCCTTCCCTGGACAGGTGCGCGAGATCAGCGCCGTTGGCTTCCCAGTTCTCGCCGTCGAACGGCAGGATCTTCACCGAGCGCACGGTGGCTGGCTCGAGACAGCGCACGTTTACGCTGAAGCCGTCGGGATTCGAGCGCGGTACGTAGAACGCCTTGACGCCGCAGATCCTGCAGAACAAATGCTTCGCGGTGCGCGTATTGAAAGTGTACGTGGTCAACGCATCGCCGCCGCTCAGCAGTCGAAAGCGGCTGGCGGGAACGATCAGATGCAGGAAGCCGGTACGGCGGCACAAGGAGCAATTGCACTCGTGTGCCTCGATGTCTTCCGGGGCTTCGACCTCGAGGCGCACCGCGCCGCAATGGCAACTTCCGGTATGAATCATCAGCTTCTCCTCGACTGCGTCAACGCGTCCAATCGACCAGCACCGCGGTAAGATCAGTCTTGTAGCCCACGCGCCAGCCCAGAGCGGTAGAAAACGAAAACTCGAAGGTGTGCGGCTTGCCGCCTTTGCTCTCAGTCACGCGCACCACGTATACCTCGCCGACACTGCGTCCGCTCGGCGTGCGCAGCTCGGGAATCTGCTCTACCACCTCGTACACCGCGGCTACCGGGGTGCTCTGTTGCGCGCTGCCTTGCGGCTCACCCTCGAAGCGTTCGAGCTTCACGTAACGCAGCGCCAGCCGATTGCCGACTTTGAGAGGAAACAATTGTCCGGAAACGATCTGCATGCGTGCCGCCTCACTGCGCGTGGTCCCCCCGCCGCCGCAATCCGCGGACCAAACTTCGGCGGATTCGAGCAGGACCAGAAAGCCGCCCACCGCTACCGCTTCGTTGCGACTCGACAGCGTGCAGCTTCCATCCGTGGCACGATACGCGCCCTCCTCCACAGACTCGCCGTAACCCTCGGCTACTTTGCCGACCACCTCGCTGGAGGTACCGAGCGGTTTGCCATTGGCGCTCACACGCACCGCCAGCTGCAGCGTGCGCACCGATGGCTTCGGGGCACCGAGCGCGTGCAGGTCGAGGATCTCCGGTCGCAAGCTCGAGATGACCGGGGTGCCGACGAACATCGGCTCGCCCGCGCTCTTGGGTGTGCTGTGGCATCCGCACAGTAACGCGAGCCCGAGCGTGAGCGCGCGCGCGATCTTCACGGTGATCGAGCTCTGCAGCAGCCCCTACCCGCACTTCCACTTGTCCTACCCGAGCGTGCTCGATCGCGTCGACGTACGGCAGAGCGAGCGCGTGGCCGTCGCGATTCCGGTGACAGTGCGCACCGCGACCGGCGGCAGCGTTGCCGCGGAGGTGCGTAATCTGAGCGCATCGGGCGCCCTGTTGATTGCAGCGGCCGCAGTCGGCGCAGCGGGCGAGCACGTTGAGCTCGCGCTGCCGCTCTCATCCGGACAAATGAGCCGGACGCTGACCATGAAGGCCTCGGTGCGCAATTCCGGAGCGTTGTCGCAGACGCTGGGGGCCCCGTCCCGCTATCGCTGCGGGGTGCAGTTTCTCGAGGTGGCCGACGCCGATCGCTTGTTGCTGCTGGGTTTCGTCTACGAGCACCTGTCGTCTGCACGCGGGCTGAACTCCGCGCAGAGCGAGCGCGACCCGAACGCCGCCTGACACGCGCGCCGTCCGACTGCGCCGCGGCGCGCCAGCAGCGTGCCCGCGAGCTCACTTGCATACGTCATCGGCTCGCGCCAGATGACATTCCGCCCGGGTGCGGTCAGCCGTGCTGACGCACTGATAAAGTCTGCCTTTGCACTCGGCACACCACGCGGTGGTAGAACCGTTGCGGGAGAATTCGCTCGGCACGATCTGCACCTCTTTGGTAGAGCATGGGGTGACCTTCGAGGTCTGGGTTTCTGGACTGGTACAGCCGGCCGAAACCGTTGCGGCCGCGACGATGCTAGCCGCAATCGCAAACGATCGGCGATAAGCCATGCGCAACCGCGCC
>JBGQKF010000216.1:0-7422 GCA_041499435.1 Gammaproteobacteria bacterium | reverse complement strand
GAAAAACAAAAGCCCTATCGCAATGATAGGGCTTTCGGGTGGATTGGAACCGCGCCGGTCAGACGGGCACGATCTCCACCCGCTTGTTGTTGCGCGGGCCGGCAACCGAGAACTTGACGTAACCCGGGACCCTCGCGAACAACGTGTGATCGCGTCCCATGCCAACGTTCGGACCGGGATGCACCCGCGTCCCGCGCTGACGCACGATGATGCTGCCTGCGGCAACGAGTTGCCCCCCGTAGCGCTTCACCCCCAGGCGCTTTGCGTTGGAATCGCGCCCGTTGCGCGAGCTGCCGCCTGCTTTTTTATGTGCCATCGCCGCTGCTCCTTCGAAATACTATTCTACGTGGTGATCCCGCTGATCTCGATTTCAGTGTAATTCTGCCGGTGGCCCTGATTCTTGCGATAGTGCTTGCGCCGGCGCATCTTGAAAATCTTGATTTTCTCGCCGCGGCCGTGCGCTACCACGGTGGCCTTGACCGTTGCGCCCGATACCAGCGGTGCCCCGGTCTGGACGTTGTCTCCATCGGCCACGAGCAGGACCTGATCCAGCACGATTTCGGCGCCGACGTCGGCCACAATCGACTCCACCTTGAGTCGCTCGCCCTGAGCTACGCGATACTGCTTGCCGCCGGTTTTGATGACTGCGTACATGATCGCCTTCCCGCGAAGAATTTGCCGGCTTTTGCTGTGTGCCTCTCTCTAGGCCCGGCGCATAATCGGAAAAACCGCGAAGTATACAGGCACTTAAAGGGCGGGTCAAACCATGCCGCCCGCGCTTTGCGTGTCGGCCAGCCCTCCGGCCAAATGGTATGCTTGAGTTGTCAGCGCTCGCCGCGCACCTCACTCTTGACCCAAGAACTGAACAAATGCCTGTCGCTACGCTGGAGCCTGTCCAACGCCTGATCGCAGACGAGATGCATGCTGTGGACGCTGTTATCCGCACGCGTTTGCATTCCGACGTGGTCCTCGTCCGGCAGGTGAGTGACCACATCATCAATGGCGGCGGCAAGCGGCTGCGTCCCGCTCTCGTCCTGCTGGCCACGGGCGCCTGCGGCTACAGCGGCTCGGCGCATTATCCGCTGGCGGCGGTGATCGAATTCATCCACACCGCAACCCTGCTGCACGACGACGTCGTCGACGACTCGGACTTGCGCCGGGGGCGGGCCACGGCCAATTCGCTGTTCGGCAACGCAGCCAGCGTGCTGGTTGGCGATTTCTTGTACTCGCGCGCCTTTCAGATGATGGTCGAGCTCGGCAATCTGCGCATCATGGAGGTGCTTGCCCACGCCACCAATACCATCGCCGAAGGCGAAGTCCTGCAACTCCTGAATTGCCACGATCCACAGGTGAGCGAGGAAGACTATCTGCACGTGATCCGCTGCAAGACGGCGAAGCTGTTCGAAGCCGCGGGCAAAGCAGGGGCGATCCTCAGTCAGGCAAGCCCCGAAGTCGAAGACGGCCTCGCCCGCTACGGCATGTATCTCGGTACCGCGTTTCAGCTGATCGACGATGTGCTCGATTACTCGGGCGATCACGGGCAGACCGGCAAGAATCTGGGCGATGATCTCGCCGAAGGCAAACCCACCCTGCCACTCATCTACGCCATGCGCAGGGGCGATCCCGAGCAGGCCGCTGTCATACGTGCAGCCATCGAACAGGGGGGGCTCGGGGAATTCCAGCCGGTCCTGACTGCGATCCGGGAGTGCGGTGCGCTCGAATACGCGCGCAAGCAGGCGCTGGCCGAATCGCAGCAGGCGATGGAAGCGCTCTCCGCCGTCCCGCATTCATCTTACCGGGACAGTCTGCTACAATTGGCGGCCTTTGCGGTTTCCCGTACCTACTGATCGTCATCCTCGCGTGTCCCCCTGATGTTCCCGGGTTCGTCACGCGCGGAGCGCACCTTCAACCTGCCGCAATCGGGGTGTAGCTCAGCCTGGTAGAGTACTGCGTTCGGGACGCAGGAGTCGGAGGTTCGAATCCTCTCACCCCGACCATAATTCGATCTCAATTCCTGCCGGTTGCGGCCGATCTCATAACCACCGCATTCGAGATCGTTCCCAAGCCAATGACCACTGCAGAACAGTTACTTCAGGTCGAGCTGCCTCCGCGCCCCGCCGTGCTGACTGCCCTCACCGGGCAGATGCAGAGTGACGAGCCGGATCTGCATCGCGTGAGCGAGCTCGTGAGCAGCGATGTAGGTCTTGCGGCCGCGGTGATCAAAACGGTCAATTCGCCTTATTTCGGTTTGAGCCGCCAGGTCGCCTCGGTTCAGCAGGCGGTCACTTTTCTTGGCCTCGCCGAAGTATTCGGTATCGTCACCGGCGCCCTCCTGCGACGCAGCTTCGTGTCCAACGATCCGCTCATGGAACAGTTGTGGGATGCATCCGCCGCGCGCGGCGCGCTGATGCGCCGGTTTGCGCGTGAGCTGCACGTGCTGGCGCCCGATCGCGCCTATACCTGCGGCTTGTTCGAAAACGCCGGCATGGCGCTGCTGCTGGTGCATGCGCCCGGCTATGCACATACCGTTGCGCAGGCGGGCGACGGCATCGCGCTGATGGAGCGGGAGCGGGTGCGCTATGGCGTCGATCATGCGACGTTGGGCCAGGCGCTGATGCGAACCTGGGGGTTGCCCGAGGAACTCGCACTCGCGGTGCGCCAGCACCACGGCCTCCTCCAATTGCAAGGCGACGAAATGCCATTGCTGACGCGACAGCTGATCGCGTTGTCGACCATGGCGAACGCAGCCTTGTCGGGTGTGCAGACGCAGTGGGAGCCGGTTCGCGGTGCCGTGGCGCTGGTGCTGGAAATGCCGCCCCAGGAGCTGCAGCAGCATTTCGAGGGGTGCGCCGCAGTGAGCGCCGCCCGCACGTGAACCGCGCTTAAACGCGGCCGCGGCCTCCCCGTTGCGGCTGTTTTTGCCGCTGGCAGTCACGACCGGCACTCGAGTGCTGCAACGGGTCACCCTGCTGCTTGCGGCCATTGTCGTCATGACCGTGCGCAAAGGCCTGGAGCGTTTCCTGCGCTGATCGCCATTCACGGTCGCGGCGCGGTGGCCTGGCGCAGCGCCGTGCGCTATGATTGGGCGCAAGTTTCAGTATCCTCCGGGACCCTTCTTGGCTAAATTCCTGCTTCTGATCGCGCTGGTCATCGTCGTATACCTCATCATTCGAGGGTCTCGTCGTGTCGAACACCAGCAACAGCCACCTCCACAGTCACCAGCGCAGCGCGGCCCCGCCACGGGTGAGGACATGGTTCGCTGCTCCGTCTGCGGGGTTCACCTGCCGCGGAGCGAGAGCTTCATCTCGCGCGGCAAGTTCTTCTGCAGCGATGAGCACCGGCGCCTCAGCGTGGAGCGCCCGAGTTAGCCTGCGTCTCGAGCAGGGGCTTTAAACGTAATGACGCAAAGCGCGCACCGCGCCGGTCCGCTCCGCCTCGCCCAGGACACCGCTACCTTTCCTCCAAGGGAGCGGCCAGGTGATCCATGCCGGCTGATGCTCAGGTGAAGGAACCGATGATCTCCCAGGAGCTGACGCTGCGCCCGCGCACGGTGGTGCCCGAGGCCGCCTATCCCGACTCGTATTGGCGCTCGCTGTTCTACTTCAATGTCTACCGCACCATCGTCGCCGCGCTGCTCCTGATCACGGCGCAGGTGTTCGAAGACTCGGTGTTCGGCTCGCGCAGCGGCAGCCTGTTCCTGTACGCGTCGTTCGGATACATCGCGTTTTCCGGGTTCGCCTTCCTGCCCATCAGCTCGCACCGCCCCGACTTCGCGCTTCAGCTTGGCATTCAAGTGGTGGCCGACGTGCTGTTCGTGACGCTGCTCGTGTATGCGAGCAGCGGCGTGACGAGCGGGCTGGGCCTGCTGCTGCTGGCTTCACTGGCGGCCGCGGGGATCATCAGCCGCGGGCGCATGACGCTGTTTTTCGCTGCACTGGCGAGCGTCGCGGTCCTGCTCGAACAGACCTACGAGGTCCTCTCGCACGCGGAGAGCTCGACGCACTATATCCAGGCCGGACTGCTCTCTATCGGCTACTTCGCCACCGCATGGCTCGGCCACACGCTGGCGCGCTACACGCAGGCGAGCGAGCAGCTCGCTGCGCAACGCGAGGTTGACCTCGCCAACATGGCGCAGGTCAACCAGCTCGTGATTCAAGACATGAAGGATGGCGTGCTGGTGGTCGATGAGCGTGGCGGCATCCGGCAGATCAATCGGCGCGCCGTCGAGATCCTCGGGCCGCTGCCCAAAGCCGGGCGCGAGCTGAGCCTGCGCGATTACAACCCGCAGCTCGCTGACCGTCTGCAGCGCTGGCGCGAAGATCCCGGTGCCGGATTCGATCCGATGCGCACAGTGCTGACCCATCGGCTGATGGGCGCGCGCTTCGTGCCGGTCGGCAAGAGCCGGAATGTGGGGGTCGTGGTGTTCCTGGAGGATCTCACCCGCATTCAGGCCGAGGCGCAGCAGCTCAAACTCGCCGCGATGGGGCGTTTGACGGCGAACATTGCGCATGAGATCTGTAATCTTTTGTCGGCTATCAACCACGTCGCGGAGCTGCTGTTCGAGGAGCTCGAGATCAACGAAACGCAGCGCCGCCTCCTGCAGATCGTGCATGACAACACGCAGCGCCTGGATCGTATGGTGCAGGATGTATTGAAGCTCAATCGCCGCGACCGCGCGCACCGGGAGACTTTCCTGATGGGCGGCTTCCTGCGCACGTTCGTCTCGCAGTTCTGCCAGATCGAGAAAGTCGCCGAGGATGTGATCGATCTCAAAATCGATACCGATCCGCCGGTCACGTTCGACCGCAGCCACCTGAACCAGGTGATGTGGAACTTGTGCCGCAATGCTTTGCGCTATTCCCAGCGCAAGACCGGCAGCATCCGTATCTCCGTGCGCGCTGGCGATCCGTCGAATGGAGTAGAATTGGCCGTCGCCGATGACGGCCCGGGGGTGCCTGAAGCAATTAGGCCGCATCTGTTCGAACCGTTCTTTACCACCGCGGCGAGCGGCACGGGCCTGGGGCTGTACATCGCGCGCGAGATCTGCGATGCCAACCACGCCGCGCTCGAATATGTCGAGCAGCCGTCTGGCGCCATGTTCATGGTCGTCTTCAGAGGAGGCAGGAGTTGAAGCGTAGCGAGCGTAGCTCCGGCGGTCGTGCCACCGCGCCTCAACGTTGCGTGCTGGTAGTCGACGACGAAGTCGACATCCTCGAACTGATCGAGCTCACCCTGTTGCGCATGGGGCTCGACGTCGAGCGTGCGATGAACGTGCGCGAAGCGATCAGCAAGCTCGGGCAGCGCCACTTCGACCTGTGCCTCACCGACATGCGTTTGCCGGACGGCACCGGCATCGAGATCGTCGATCACATCACGCGCAGCAGCACCGATCTGCCGGTGGCGGTGATCACCGCGCACGGCAATACCGAAAATGCAGTAGCCGCGTTGAAAGCCGGCGCCTTCGACTATCTCGCCAAGCCGGTGGGGCTCGATCAGCTGCGCACGCTGGTCAAATCCGCGCTGTCACTCCCCAAGGCCAACGACGCCAAGGTCGTCGAGCAGGCTTCCGGCGAGAAGGGGCTGCTCGGCGAGTCGATCGCCATTCAGCAGGTGCGCGCGCTGATCGACAAGCTCGCGCGGAGCGAGGCTCCGGTGCACATCACGGGCGAGTCGGGGAGCGGCAAGGAGCTCGCGGCGCGCCTGATTCATCAGAAGAGCGCCCGCCGCGATCGTCCCTTCGTGCCGGTCAACTGCGGCGCGATCCCCGAGAATCTGATGGAGAGCGAGTTCTTCGGATATAAGAAAGGTGCGTTCACCGGTGCCGACGCGGATCGCGACGGCTTCTTCCAGGCGGCCAATGGCGGCACGCTGTTCCTCGACGAGGTGGCCGATCTGCCGCTGCCAATGCAGGTCAAGCTGCTGCGCGCCATCCAGGAGAAGAAGGCGCGCAAAGTCGGCTCGACGCAAGAGGACGCGGTGGACGTGCGCATCATCAGTGCCACGCACCAGAATCTCGGCGACTGCGTCGAGTCCGGCAAGTTTCGCCATGACCTGTACTACCGCTTGAACGTAATCGAGCTGCGCATGCCCGCCCTGCGCGACATGCGCGAGGACATCCCGGCGATCGCGAGCGCGATCCTCGACAAGATGGCCGGACAGGCGCGCCTGCCCCGTCCGCAGCTCGAAGAAGACGCCATGCACGCCCTCATGCAGTACGATTTTCCCGGCAATGTGCGCGAGCTGGAAAACATCCTCGAGCGCGCGATGGCGTTGTGTGACGGCCAGCGCATCGCGATGTTCGATCTGCAGTTGACGCCGCCTGAAGCCGAGGAGGTGGTTGCACCTACCGAAGGCGGCAACGGCAAGTGGCCGCTGCAGGAATATCTCGACCGAGTGGAGAAAGAGGCCATTCTCGAGGCGCTGGAAAAAACCCGCTACAACCGCACCGCAGCCGCGAAGCTGCTGGGCATCACCTTCCGCGCCATGCGCTATCGCATGGAGCGTCTTGGCATTACATAAAATCTTAAGTGCAGTCGCGCTCGCCTCAGCGTGCGCCGTGGAGACCATCCGATGAAATCACGCTTCATTGCAGTCCTTCTATTGCTCGGCGCAAGCGGTGCTTCGGCGGCGCCGCCCAAGCTCACCGGATCCTGGGAAGCTGCCCACACCAGCAGCGACGATGAGCGCGTGTCGTTGGTGCTGAAGGACATGGGCAAAGCCGAGGTCGTCAGTGAGTACGACATCAGCGTGCCGGGACAGGCCAAGCGCCGCGGTCGCTCCACCACGTTCGGCAAGTGGACGCTCAAGGGCAACGAACTCCTGGTGACCTATGCCAAGATTACCGACCGGCTGCGTTATAGCGATCACGTCTCGCTGAGTGCCGTCGGGGAGCAAGGCGATGCGCCGGCGCTCACGCCGATTGGCAAGCCGCCTGCCAACAGCAAGATCGGCAATGCGGTGTTGTGGAAGGCGCCACATGACCACCGCAGCAAGGCTGCGCCCCCCGCAGCGAATGCAGGCGCGCCGAAAGCAGCCGAGCCGGCTGCTGTGCCCGCAAAATAAGGATAGCGTCCCACGGTTCGCGAGGCGCCGTGACCGCCGCGTACAGCGCATCGAGTGTCCCGGCGTTCGATGCTGCAGGCAGGCTCGGGCGAGCGCTGCAGATTCCATCCCCCAACTGCGATCCGCGCCCGGGCGGCAGCCTGATCAATCTGCTGATCGTGCACAGCATCAGTCTGCCGCCGGGTGGGTTCGGCGGCCCTGCCGTCATCGACTTCTTCCTGAACCGGCTCAACCACGACGCGCATCCCTATTTCGAACAGATCCGCGGCATGGAAGTATCCGCACATTTTTTCATTCGGCGCAGTGGCGAGCTGATCCAGTTCGTGCCGTGCGCGTTGCGTGCGTGGCATGCCGGGCGCT